>DASTQK010000341.1:0-10316 GCA_035761765.1 Rubrobacteraceae bacterium | reverse complement strand
AGGGAGGATCTGGCCGCCCTGATCGAGGCGGCCGCTAGCGGAGCTGGCCAGGTCGAGTTCGCCCGCGAGGCCGAGTTCGAGAAGCCTCTGAACGAGCGCCGGATGCGCTACCGCCGCCTGACCCTCGTGCCCAGGTTGCGGTCGGAATAATAGTCCGGGCGATGGAGCGGACCCCGGCGAACGACGCACACCTCGTCCACAGGGCCCTCGTGCGGACCGTGCCGGGAGTATCCGGCGTGATCAACAGGCTGAGGGTGACTGTGCTCTAGCAGGCTCGAGCGCTGTTTCCCAACGGGCATTTCGGGGTATCTGGAAGCTCGAAACCTACTCCGCGAAGATGGAGGTAGCCAGATGGCGAGCAAGAAGAGAAAGGGCGCCAAGGTCGGCGCGAAGGTGGGGGCCAGGGTGGCCCCGAAGGCCGGAAGAATAGCCGGGAAGACCGCCTGGAAGCTCGGTAAGGGGGAGGCGAAGCTCATTCGCCACGCCGTGAGCTCGCGCGAGCCAAGATCGGCGCGGTTCGTCAAGTACGGGTTCTTCGCGCTGGCGGGTCTCGCTGTCGGGGCCCTGATCGCGCGCTCCCGCAGCGAGGATGGCTCCGGTGCCTCGTTCACCGGCACGACCGGCCAGCATGAGCCGGACGCCGGCAGCCCGGCTGGCCAGCGGGGCGAGACCTGGGGCAGCGGGACGCCGGCAGGGACAGCCGGTGGCGGGGCCGGAGCGCACCAGCGCCCCGAGGATGCCAACCGCACCGGCGCCGAGCGGGGGTACTCAGATCCGTCCTCCGGGCCGCTCGTCGGCGAGCAGCACAGAGGCGACATCGAAGGGGTCCCCGAGCAGCAGGAAGAGATCGAGCAGCGCATCCGGACCCGTATCGGCGAGGACTCGCGCACCGCGGATATGCCGCGCGTGAACGTCGAGGTCAACGACGGTGTCGCGGAGCTGCGGGGTGTGGCCAGCTCCGAGGCTCAGGCGCTGGCAGCGGGCGAGATAGCAGCGAGCGCCGAGGGCGTCCGCGAGGTCCGGAATATGATCAACGTCAGCTAGGTAGCGTGCCGAGAGCCCGGGCGTGCTGACCTAGCTCCTTATGAGGTCGAGCAAACCGTCGCGCTCGCGCTCCAGCGTCTCGCGGTCGCTTGCCTCAACGTTGAGGCGAAGCAGGGGCTCGGTGTTCGAGGGGCGGAGGTTGAACCACCAGCTCCCGTAGTCGACGGTCAGGCCGTCGAGGTGGTCTATCTTGGGGTCGTCGATCTGCGCGTAGTGCTCCTCCACCTTCTCGAGGGTCGCCTGCTGGTCGGCGACCTCGGAGTTGATCTCCCCCGAGCGGACGTAGGGGTCTATGGGTGTAAGCAGCTCGGATAGCGGGCCGTCCTGGCGGGCGACGAGCTCGGCGACGGTGAGCATGGCGATGATCCCCGAGTCGGCGAAGTAGTTGTCCCTGAAGTAGAAGTGCCCGGAGTGCTCGCCGCCGAAGGCGGCGTCGTACTCGCGCATCTGGGGCTTTATGATGGAGTGGCCAGCCTTGGTCCTTATGGCGCGGCCGCCCTCACTCTCGACGAGCTCGGGGAACGCCTTGGAGCAGACGGCGCTGTAGAGGATGGTGGCGCCCGGCTCTTTCTCCAGGATGTTCTTGGCGACCAGAGCGGCGAGCAGGTCGCCAGAGATGGTCGTGCCTCTCTCGTCCACGACGAAGCACCGGTCGGCGTCGCCGTCGAACGCGACGCCGAAGTCCGCTCCTACTTCCTTGACCCGCTCCTGGAGCTCCAACATGTTCTCGGGCTCTATGGGGTTGGGGGGATGGTTCGGGAACGAACCGTCGAGCTCGAAGTACATCGCGACGTATTCGAACGGGAGCTCCTCGAAGATGGGGGGCAGCATCTCGCCGGCCATCCCGTTGCCGGCGTCGACCACGATCTTCAGCGGCCTCAAGCCCTCGGTGTCGATAAAGGTCAGACAGTGCTTGGCGTAGTCCTCGGTGATGTCGCTCTTTTCGACGGAGCCGGGGTACTCGGCGGGCTCGGGCAGCTTGCCGGAGGCAATGAGGTCTCTTATCTGGCCGATGCCGTGCTCCCCCGAGAGGGCGATGGCGTCCTCCCTGCACAGCTTGAAGCCGTTGTACTCCTTGGGGTTGTGGGAGGCGGTGATCATGGCTCCCCCGGGCTCCTCGAGGTGGCCGACCGCGAAGTAGAGCGCGTCGGTCGAGACGAGCCCGAGATCCAGGACGTCCGCGCCCGCCTGGGTGGCGCCCTCGATGAAGGCTCTCTCGAGCGCCTCCCCGCTCAGGCGCATGTCGCGGGCGACGATTACCCTGGACCCCGAGAGCCCGAGGTAGTTAACGAAGGCGCGGCCGATATCCCTGGCCAAGTCCTCGTTCAGGCTATCTGGGTATACGCCCCGGATGTCGTAGGCCTTGAATATCGACTCGTCGATCATCTTCTACCTCTCGGACCCGTCAAATTTGCATCCGGTACAATAACCTCTCGTGGCCCCTCGTGCAGACCAGCCCGGCTAGCTCCCGAAGCGGCACACCTTGGGACCACGCTTCGTCACATTCGCGGCTCTCTTTTACGGCTCCCTGACCCTCGTCGCAGTAGTGTGGGCCACCCTGCGCGGGTTCGACCTCCGGCTCGCCGTAGACTCCCTGAGCCTCGCGCTGGGAATCATGTCTCCGCTGGTCACCGTCTCCCTGGGCCTACTTGCTTACCGTCTCCTGCCCGTCCTGCGCACGATAGCCGAGGAGCTCGCGCCGCGTCTCTTGGAAGGGGCCAGCCGTGGGACCCTGGTCCTGATATCAGTCTTATCCGGGGTGGGCGAGGAGGTTTTCTTCCGGGGTGCGGTGCAGCAGGAGTTCGGTCTCGTGGTGGCCTCTATACTCTTCGGGGTCGTGCACGTCGGCCCCGACCGGCGCTACCTGGTGTGGACGGTCTGGGCGCTCCTGGCCGGCTTTCTCTTCGGTGTCCTCTACGACGTTACCGGAGGGCTGCTCGCTCCGATCCTCGCGCACGCCGGGCACAACGCAGCTACGCTCCTGATCTGGAAGCGGTCGAGAAAGGGCAGGAGCGCGGGTGATCCAGGTTAGCCGGCCCGTACTTTGGGGTGGCGGAAGCCAAGTCCCTGCGGCGAAATAACACTTTTGCGACAATGCCTAGTAGTCGCCGGCTTTTTGGATACAATGGGTTGCGATCTGGCTGTAGGATCTCAGGCTGTAGAGGGAGGGAGCTGTAGCGCGCCTCAGGGACACGATCTTGAACGTCATTAGCCTGCTCCTTGTTGGGGTCGGCCTAGCCCTCTCGGCGACCTTCTTCGTGGGCTCTCCTTTTACCAATCCCGCCCCCGCCGCCGTCGAGAGCGCCAGGCAGGGGAAGCAGCCCGAGGTGCCGGCGATCACTCCGCCTTCAGGACGGGAGAAGACGCTCTCAGAGAAACAGAGGCAGGAGAGGCGTGCTATCGCAGAGGTGCCCAAGAACAAGACGTTGCGGGTAACCATACCAGCGATGAAGAGGGTGGATAACGCGTCGATCCCCTACGCCGGTGGCTTCAACGAGGAGGCCTTCAAGAACCACACCGGCGTCCACCTGAAGGGGACTGGCTCTCCGTGGCAGAGAGTGGCAAACGTCTACATCGCCGGCCACCGCCTCGGCTACGTCGGGACGCCCAGCTGGCTGGGCTTCTGGGACCTGAACGCATTGGAGAACGGAGACAAGGTCTTTATCACCGACTCGATGGGCAGGCGCTACGTCTACAGGGTCTACAAGGAGTTCGTCGTGGACCCGGATGCCGTACACGTGACGCGGGCTGTGAAGGGCAAGAACATCCTCACCCTCCAGACTTGCACCCTGCCAGATTACTCCAGGCGCCTCATCGTCCAGGCAGAGAAGGTAGAAGGGCCGACGCCCACGGTAGCGGAAGGGGAGCAGGGGTGATCCGGCTCCCCGTGCGCGAGGAGAAGAAGGCGCGGCCCGCCAAGAAGCGGCCCGATACTCCGCCCATTACCAAGGGCAACATGCAGGTTCGGGTTGTCTCCTTCGCTATAGTAGTGGCGGTCGTGTTCGTAGTGCTGGCAGCCCGGCTATGGTACCTGCAGGTCCTGACCGGCAACGAGTACTCGGTCGCCGCACGGGCGACCCAGACCCTCGAGGTCAAGGACCCCGCGCAGCGCGGCGTGATCCGCGACCGCGACGGCGAGGTCCTCGCGAATAACGTCCCCGGGCTGAACGTTACCGTTACCCCAGCGAACATCACACGCGGGAAGGTCGGGGAGCTGGCGAAGATCGTGGGCGCCGACCCCAAGACGGTCCTTGAGAGCTACGACTCGGCCTTCGACTGGGGCACCCAGTACAGCCCGATGCTGGTGAAGGAGAACGCCGACCGCAACGGCGTCACCTACGTGATGGAGCGCACCGAGGAGTTCCCCGGCGTCGTGGTGAACGACGACTACGTCCGCAATTACCCGGCAGGGGATCTCGCCGCCCACATTCTCGGCTACACAGGCGCCGTTACGCAGGAGGAGCTCAAGCAAGACACCTTCGAGGGCCTCTCCAATGACTCGGTGGTCGGGAAGAGCGGAGTCGAGCTCTACTACGAGAAGGTGTTACGTGGCCAGGCAGGCAAGCAGGTCTACAAGGTTGACGCCCTCGGGCGGATAGTGCCTGACGGCAGCCGGGTTGACTCCCTGGGCCGCTTCGTCGACGAGAACGGGGAGCCCATGGCCGTCGACCCGAGCAAGGAGCTTCCCGACCGCGTCGAGGACCCCGTGCCCGGCCAGGACCTGAACCTCACCGTAGACCTCGACCTGCAGCGGGTTGCTGAGGCCGAGCTCGACGCCGCCATCGAACGCGCTCAAGGCGCGGGCTACGCGGGGACCGGCGGCGCCGTCGTCGCGCTAGACCCGACTAACGGCGAGATCCTCGCGCTAACCAGCCGCCCGAACTTTGACCCGCAGCTCTTCGTGGGCGGTATCTCCGGGACCCGCGAGATGCAGACCTTCGAGTACCTGAACTCCGAGGCCGCAAACTACCCGTTCAGCGACCGCGCGATAACCGCCGGCCAGCCCGCCGCCTCGACCTTCAAGCCCTTTACCGGGCTCGCTGGCCTTTACCTCGGCGTCATAGACGCCTACACCACCTACACAGATACCGGCGAATGCTGGCAGCCGACGGGCTCCGACTGGGGCTGCTGGCAGAGCTGGCGCCAGAACAGCCCCAACTACGCGTACCTCGGGGACCACGGCACCCAGAACTTCTCCGAGGCCATCAAAGACTCCAACGACAAGTTCTTCTACCAGGTGGCGGACTGGATCTGGCAAGCCACCGCCGACAAGGACTGGTTGCCCCACTTCTACGAGCGGTTCGGATTCGGCCATCTGACCGGCGTGGACCTCGCCGGTGAGACCGCCGGAAGGGTGCCGACGCGTGCCGGGGAGAAGGAGCTCTACGCGGCGATGGGCAAGCCGGAGGAGGCCTACTGGAGCGTCGGGGACTGGGTAAACCTCTCCATCGGCCAGGGCGATCTGCTCGTCTCCCCGTTACAGCTCGCCCGCGCCTACGCCGTCGTCTACAACGGCGGTACCCTCGTCACCCCGCACGTGGGGGGCGCTATCCGGCAGGACGGCAAGGTGGTCAAAGAGATCTCTCCGAAGCCCGCGGACCAGCTGGATATCGAGGACTACCACTTCGAGCAAGTCGAAGAGGGGATGAGGGGGGTCACCACGAACGGCGGTACCGCTGAGTCGGTGTTCAAGGGCTCCAAGATGGCCGTTCTCGGAAAGAGCGGCACAGGCGAGACACCGAAGGGCTACGTGAACTGGTTCGTCGGCTGGGTCGAGGGCCAGGGTCAACCTATGATCGTCGTCGCGATGATCGAGAACGGCGGCGCCTTCCAGACGGGCTCGGAGATGACCGCAGGCCCCGCGGTGCGGCATATCATAGAAGCGGCCTACGGCGTGAAGCAGTCGCCCGAGGACCCGCATCCGACCTACACCAAGCCTCTCTCGGAACCCCTGGATTAGCAGATGGCGGCGCTACTCTCGCTGCCGAGCCCGCCCTCGCCGGTTATCTTCGAGGCCGGGCCTTTCGCCCTGCGCTGGTACGGGCTGTGTATTGCTCTGGGCATTATCGTGGCGACCTGGCTCACGGGCCGCGAACTCGCCCGCAAGGGCTACGACAGCACTCTAGCTCTCGATTCGCTCTTCTTCGTCATTCCTCTCGGCTTTGTCGGGGCTCGTATCTACCACGTCATAACCGACTACGACCTCTATGCCGACGACCCCATCCCCGGCGTCTTCGCCGTCTGGAACGGGGGACTGGGAATCTACGGCGCCGTGGCCGGCGGCTTCCTGGGCCTCCTCATCTTTGGCTGGTACCGCGGCGTGAGCCCGCTCGTCCTCGCGGACGCCGCCGCGCCGGGTCTGATCCTCGCCCAGGCCATAGGCCGCTGGGGTAACTACTTTAACCAGGAGCTCTTCGGACGCCCCTCCGACCTGCCGTGGGCGATCCGCATTGCACCCGAGAACAGGCCGGCGCAGTTCGCCGACGCCGAAGCCTTCCACCCGACCTTCCTCTACGAGTCGATCTGGAATGTGCTGGTCTGCCTGATCCTGCTCTGGATCGCTCGCCGCTTCGCGAACCGTCTCAGAGACGGAGACCTGGTCCTGATCTACGTGAGCCTCTACTCGGTTGGCCGCTTCTTCGTCGAGACTTTGCGAGTGGACCCGGCTTTCCTGATCGGGGACTCCATCCGCGGTAACCTCCTCGTCAGCAGTGTCCTGGCCCTGAGCTGCGCCATGGTTCTGTTCCTCAGACACTCGCGCCCCTCGCGCAAACAGCAGTAGTCCGACCGACCCCCGAATTGGTTCGCGGAGTGGATCGGCCCGCTAATTTGGAACTTTGAACCCCTTGACCGCTCATGCTGGCCTTGATAGCCTCTCGTCCGTAGATGAAAATTTTTTTCGGTTAGAGATCATCTGTTTGAAGCTAGAATCGGTGGTAGGGAAGATCCGGGGTTGCGGCTACAAGGTAACGCCGCAGCGGCTTGCGGTCTTAAGAGCGCTAGCGGCGGAGCAGCACCAGAGCCTGGAGGAGATTCGGGTCCGTTGTTCTGAGGTGGGGCTGGTGACGCTATACCGGACGTTAGACGTTCTCTCCGAGGTGGGAGTAGTGCGGAGGTTGGATCTGGGGGATGGCCCGCGCTACGAGCTCGCGGAGGACCATCATCATCACCTGATCTGCGAGTCTTGCGGGGACATCTCCGAGTTCGAGGAGTGTCCTCTGGACCTCGGACGGCTCGGGGTCACGGACTTCGAGGTCAGCGCTCACAGCCTGGAGATCTACGGGCGATGTGCGGGGTGCAGGTAGGGTGAGCGCCGTGATCATGGCCGGGCTGGCGGCGGCGGGCTTCGCGGGGGCGAGCCTTCTGGCGCTGCTAGGGGGCGAGCTCGGGGTAAGAGGCCGCGCTTACTCGGCGGCCATCGCCTCCGGTATCTTGCTCGCTCTCGCGTTCGCGGATCTCTTCCCCGAGGGATTGGAGATGGCCGGGAGGCCCGCGATCTTCGGCTTTGTCGGGGGCTTCATCGCGCTGTTTTTGACCGAGGCGTTTACCCTCGCTCACACGCACCACTCGCCCGAGGAACACGTCGGCAAGCACCCGCTCGGCCCGTTCGTCGCGGGG
This sequence comes from Rubrobacteraceae bacterium, assembly GCA_035761765.1. Lineage (GTDB taxonomy): Bacteria > Actinomycetota > Rubrobacteria > Rubrobacterales > Rubrobacteraceae > JALYGY01. The sequence continues at coordinate 2,654 of DASTQK010000341.1, read as the reverse complement.
CTCGCGATACATAATCTGGCCGACGGTTTCGTGCTAGGCGTCGGCGCGAAGGCTGCGGCGGTCACCTCCTGGCTCGTTGGCCTGGGCGTCCTCGTGCACCAGGTGCCGGTCGGTGTCTCGCTCGCCGCTATCCTGCTGGCCGCGCGGGCGGACAGGGCGCGGGTGATCCGCACGACGCTCTCGCTGGGACTCGCGATCCCGCTCGCTGCGGCCTTGACCGTGATGCTGCCAGCGCCGACCGACGCGGCGATCGGCATCCTGACCGGATTGGCCGGGGGCGTGCTGGCCTACGTGGGGGCCGCGCACCTGCTGCCCGAGGCCCAGGCCGAGCGGCCGAGCAGAATCACCGCCGTTCTCTTCGCCGCTACGCTCGTGGTGACCACCATCGCCCTCATGACCGTTCTCGGAGGTTAAGGGACTGCTCAGGCGAAGACAAAGAACCAGGCGGCCAGGAGCAGTATCTCCGCGCCCAGTCGAAGGGCTATGGGGGAGATAGCTCGCAGCTTCTTGCGCGAGTAGATAGAGGGCGCGATCAGCCAGCCAAAAGCGAACCCGCCCGCGAGCCCACCCAGGTGCGCTGTATTGCTTATGTTCGGGACCGAGAACCCGATGTAGAGGTTCAGGGCCAGCAGGATGAGGAGCTGACGGATCAGGGGGTTCTGCCAGGAGAAGGTGCCGCGCCGCAGCGCGTACCCGAGGACTCCGCCGAGCAGCCCGAAGATCGCGCCAGAGGCGCCTACCGCCGGGACATCAAAGCCCCCGAAGTACAGGTAAGCGAGCCCGCCCGAGAGGCCGCTAAGCAGGTAGAGCGCGAGGAAGCGGCCCCGGCCGAACGCTGCTTCAACAAACGAGCCCAGGAAGTACAGCGAGAGCATGTTCAAGCCCAGGTGGACCGCCCCGGAGTGCAGGAACATGCTGGAGAGCAGGCGCCACCACTCTCCCTGTGCGACGAGCGCCGGGATCAAGGCGCCCTCGTCAAGCACCTGACCCGGCTGTACTACGAGCCCGACGTTCCAGGGTACGCCGTAGGAGGCGCCCAGAGCGGCGACGCCCACGTAGACGAGGACGCAAGCGGAGATCAGGCCGAACGTAACGGGGAGGCGCGGGGAGTTGGAGCGCTGGATCAGGAGCGCTCTATCTCCCTGACGGCGTCTCCGACCTGCACCTTGGAGAGGTCTTCGAGCGGACCGCCGAACATGGACTCCAGGTCGGGGTCGCCGCCGGAGGCGCCTCCGAAGCCCTGGATGCGCACATCCTCGCCGAACATCTGTCCGAAGATGCGCTGCAAATTCTCCTGCATCTCGCCGATGTTCACGGCTCCAAAGGGCGTACTCGTGTTCTGCAGGCGCGCGACGGCGAGCCTCTCCTTCACCTCGGTGACCTCGGCGTGGGCCTTCACGTCCTCTACGGTGCCCAGAGTCTCGCCCGTGTCCGGGTCCCAGACCTCCTCGCCCTCGGGGGCGAAGACCTCGAAGAGCATCCCCGGCTGCACGCCCTCGTTTCGCCCGCGGTTGATCACGATCTCGTTGTTGCCGAGTATCTTGGCTACCTTGCCTTCGACCGCCATGCGGTGAACTCCTTCTAGAGCTTCCGAAATCCGAAAGATTATATCTCTCACAACACAAACGGCGGGCAGCGGCTAGAATCTCCGCCATGCCCGAGAGGACGAACAGGATCGGACGCCACCTCCGCACCTCCGGCGGCCTCGGCAAGACCCTCGAATCCGCCAGGGAGCTAGGCTGCGAGACGGCCCAGATCTTCGTCTCCAACCCGCAGGGCTGGGCCGTGCCCGCGCCGCGTGCGGACGCCGAAGCATTCGTCGAAGGCACTCGCGAGCTAGGCCTTTACCCCGTCGTTGCTCACGCGAAGTACCTGATCAACCTCTCCTCCCCACACTCTGATCTGCGCGAGCGCTCGATAGAGGCCCTCGCGCATGAGCTTGTCACCGCCGGAGAGCTGGGCGTGGATCTCGTCGTCGTTCACTCGGGTAGCCACGGCGGAGACGGGGATCTGAAGGGGATGGACCGGCTGGTGGAGGGCCTGGAGCGCACGAGGGAGCTCGCCAGCGGCTTTGCCGGTTCGTCGGGGCAAGTGGCGGAGCCTATCGTAGAGAACTCGGTCGGCGCCGGGACGCAGCTGTGCTCGACGTTCGAGGCCCTAGGCGAAGTCGTCAGGCGAGCGGGCATGCGGGTGTGCGTGGACACGGCCCACACCTTCGTCGCGGGCTACGATCTGTCGACGCCAGACGCGGCCCGGCTGGTCGCAGCGGAGCTCCGGGCCTCGGTCGGGCAGGAGATCGCCTTGCTGCACCTCAACGACGCGAGGAACGAGCTGGGCAGCCACCGCGACGGGCACAGCAAGATAGGGGAGGGGCAGGTGCCTGTGGAGTGCTGGGCCGAGCTCTTCGCCGGTCTGCCGGGGGTTCCGATTGTCATGGAGACGCCCTACGATGGCCCGGATGCCGACGCTGAAGAGGTGCGGCTAGTCAAGGAGCTGGCTGGTGGGTTGCTTGTTTCGCCGGGAGGGGTATAGAATTTCTCCATGACCACAGTCGAGATACCTCCGGCGAAACAGAAGGGCGATCTCCTCTCGGCCATCGGCGACACTCTACGGGCCGAGCGGACCGAGAAGGGACTTACGCTGAAGCAAGTGGC
>DASTQK010000340.1:0-2467 GCA_035761765.1 Rubrobacteraceae bacterium | reverse complement strand
ATCTCACGAGACCTCGGCCTTTCTCGACAGGGACGGGGCCCCCCGGCGGTGTCCGGTGCCCAGCGTGAAGTAGAAGGTGGCGCCTTCGCCGACCTTGCCCTCGGCCCATACCCTGCCACCATGGCGGTGCACGATGCGCTGGACGGTCGCGAGCCCTATGCCGGTCCCCTCGAACTCTTCGGGACCGTGCAGGCGCTGGAACGCCCCGAAGAGCTTGTCTGCGTACCTGGGATCGAACCCCGCCCCGTTGTCGCGCACGTAGTAGACCACGCCCCCGCCTCGCTGGGAGATGGCGCCGAACTCTATGGTAGCCTCGTCCTCCTTCCCGGTAAACTTGAAGGCGTTACCGAGCAGATTTTCGAGCGCCAGAGCCATCAGATTGGCGTCTCCGAAGGCTACGATGCCCTCCTCGGCGATGAACCTCACCTTCCGTTCGGGCTGCGACGCCTCGAGCTTGTGGATAATGCCCCTCGCCAGGGCGCTCAGGTCGATAACCTTCCTGCGCAACGGGCCCCGGCTGACCCGCGAGAGGTCGAGCAGGTCGTCTATGAGGGTGTCCATGTGCCTGCTGGCGGCCCGCACCCGCCCGAGAAAGTCTACGCCTTCCTCGTCGAGCCTGTCGGCGTAGTCCTCGACGAGTATCCGGGAGAAACCGTCTATGCTCCTCAAGGGCGCCCTCAGGTCGTGGGAGACGGAGTAGGAGAAGGCCTCGAGCTCCTTGTTCGCGCTTTCGAGCTCCCGGTTGACCTCCTCGAGGTCTTTACTCGCGCTCTCGGCGCGGGTGCGGCTGCGGACAAGCAGCCAGGTGATCCCGAAGAGCAACAGGCTCAGCGCGACGCCGCTCGCGAGCACGAAGAGGGGCAGGTCGCTGCCGGCGTCGTCCTCGAAGCCGGGTAGCGCGGCGAAGTAGAGGCTCCACTCGCGCCCGGCCACCTCGAGCCGGCTATCCTCGGAGAACGGGGAATCTCTGCCGCTGGTTCCGGCCCGCTTTATCCCGTCGCTGTCGTAGAGGGGCTGGCTCGAGGCCACGTCCTGGCTATCGTAGAGCTCGAAGTCTATGGCCGGGTCGAAGCCCCCGCCGAAGACGCCGTCGAGCAGCCCGTCCCACCTGAAGAATCCGACGACGAACCCCCTCAGGGCTCGCCTTCGTTCCTCGACGGTGCCCTGCGGCTCCCCTTTCCGGTAGACCGGCAGGTACACGGCGAAACCGGGTCGCAGAGCGAGGTCGGCGCTCGAGCCAGGGGCGGGCTTGGTGAGCACGCTGACCGTCCCCGTGGCCCGCGGCGAGCCGCTATCCCGCGCGGCGTCCATGGCTTTCCTGTGCTCAAGTTCGGTGTACACGTCGTAGTTGACCCTCGCCAGGTTGGCCTCGTCCGAGGGTGAAACGAACTTGAGCGGGTAGTATGCGGGACGCTCCTCGCCGGGTTCGAGGTCGGGGCGCAACCCCCCGAAACCCTCCTTCCGCGCCTCCCGGATATAGGCCTCCGTCTCCCCGGGCCCCAGGTGCTCCGCGAAGCCGAGGGCCTGCAAACCCCTCAGGCGTTCCTCGGTTTCTATGCCCCTGACGTAGCTCTCCCACTCCGCACGGTCGACCATCCGGCTGGCGTAGAAGAGCCCGCGGGCGCCGAAGATCGCGTCGAGATAGGCCTTGGTGCGTCTCTCCATAGCCTCCTGGGTGGCCTGCGTGGTCTCCTGGAACCGGGACCGGGTCTGCTCCTCGGCGGTCTGGCGCACGTAGTACCAGGCGAGGACCGTCAGCAGGAGCGCAATGAGTAGTACCCCGTAGGCGGGCGCCGCGCGGCGCAGGTGGCGCCCCACAAGGATCGCTCCCGACCGCAGCGCGGCGCCGGACCTACTCATCGGAGAACCCCGCCAGGGGTCCTGTCCGCAGACCACCAACAGTACGCCACGCGATAAGCGTCTGTGGCAGATAGCCCGGCGGTTGCCGCTCTCATAAACCTACCCCGTTTGCTCGGTTGCCCGATGCCGCGCGGAGAGCGCCTCAAGCGAGGGAATGTTACCCGGCACATGATCTACTCGCAACACTACCAAGAGCGCCCGCCGCGAGGGAAGGCGGCCCCGCTAGCGCAAGATAGGAGAAGCCCCGGCGCAGAGCCTGCCATACGGTCTGACCGCTGGAGCGAACCGGAAGGAGCGCCTGATGATCGAAGGTCGTGCCGGTCCCACTGAGCGACCAGTAGCGGGCGAATAACTTCTACGTGGACACTCTCAGGGCTGGGGAGACGGCATGGGGCTGGTGCTCTCGCAACGCCTGTAGAGCCGTCCATTCGTCAGGCGCTACGGCCGGGCGCCGCCCGTCGTAGCTGCCGGGTGCACCGGCTCCACCATCGAACCCCACCCTAGCGCAGCCGACAGTACGTATCAAACAAATGTTTGGTAAGAATAGCGCGCAGGAGGCTCCCCATAGAGGGGAGCCTCCGTAGCGGCGGTACCGAAGAGCCCTACT
>DASTQK010000339.1:0-2678 GCA_035761765.1 Rubrobacteraceae bacterium | reverse complement strand
GCTCGTGGGCGGGGCCTTCGCCGTCGGGGCCTTCAGCGTTGCGGGCGTGCCGCCCGCTGCCGGGTTCGTCGGCAAGATAGCGGTCTTCAAGGCGGCGCTGGCGGAGGGTTCGCTCCTCGTGAGCCTCGCCCTGGTGGCCCTGATCTTCGTCGGGAGCGCGTTGTCTTTTCTGTATTCTTTCCAGGTCTACCAGCGGCGGTTCATGAGGCCGAACGCGGAAGCCGCCAAGAAGCCGAGCCCCTCGTTCGCGCGTCTCCTCGTGGCCGCCCTGGCGGCTTTAGTGGTGCTTGTGGGGCTCTGGCCCGAGCCGCTGGTCTACGTGAGCGAGGCCGCCGCCGCTGTCCTGGTGGGGGGACCCGGATGACGCGTTACATCATAGCGACCGTAATGCTAACCCTCGTCTACGCGCTCGCTCTGGCGAGCCTTCACCCCCTGGACCTCCTCTTCGGCGCCGGCCTCTCCGCGGCACTGGTCTTCGCGTCCCGCGGCTTCGTCTTCCGGGCCGAGGGCGAACGCCCCGCCGGGCGGAGTCTGATCCGGCGCCTGATCGCCTTCGTGCCGTTCTGCGTGGTCGTCTTCCGGCAGATACTGGCTGGCACCTGGGAGGTCGCGCTGGTGACGTTGCACCTGCGGCCACTGGTCAGGCCGGGCATAGTGGCCGTGCCGGTCGGGGCCCGCACGCCAACCGGAATCGCCGTCTGGGCTGTGGTCACGGGGCTTCCGCCCGGGTCCTTCTTCGTCGAGGTGGACCGTAAGCGGGGTGTAGCTTTGATCCACATCCTGGACGCCAGGGACCCTGACGCCTTCCGCGAACGGGAGGAGGAGTTCTACCGCCGTTACCAGAGCAGGGTCTTCCCTTGAGGAGGTTCTTTTGCACGAGATAGTCTTCTACGTGGCCTTCGTGTGGATGACGGTGCTGCTCGTCGTCAGCGCGGCGGCGGTCATCCGGCTGCGCTCGACGGCGGGCCGCATCCTCGCCCTCGACACGCTGACCATAATCCTGGTAGCTCTCCTGGTGCTCTACGCCGACTCGCAGCGCTCCCCCTACTACTTGGACGCGGCGCTCGTTCTCTCCTTGCTGGCTTTCCTAGCGACCCTCGCCCTTGCCCGCTACCATGGGGAGAGGAGGATCTTCTAGTGGACCTCACGTTCGCGATCCCTTACCTCGCCGACGCGCTCGTTGTGCTCGGTCTCCTGATCATGACGGTGGGAGTGTACGGCGTAATCCGGATGCCGGACACCTACACCCGGCTGCACGCGGCGAGCAAGGCGGTCTTTCTCGGGGTGGTCTCGCTGTGCGCCGCCTCCGTGGTGACGGGGGATCCGGCGATAATCTACAGGGCCTTACTCATTGGAGCGTCCCTGATGATCACCACCCCCATCTCGGCATTCGTTATCGCGCGCTCTGCTTTTTTGCGCCGGGAGAAGATGCACACCCCCAACGCCCTCGACGAGTCCGGAGGCGACGAGCCGAAGGTCTCGTGAGGGAGCGGTATGGAGAGACCCTCTCTTGCATGAAAGCTGGTGCCATTATCACTCTGCCTGAGCAACATCGACCAAACCCAACAAGGGCTATTCACCCAATGCCGGGAAAGTGGTAGATGTGTTCTCGGAATGCCGGATCCAGCACCGTGCACGTCCGGCAAGAGCCGCTGAGGCCTCCGGATGCTTGGTCTGCGAGTACAATGGACGGCACTCTGGAGGCCAGCGTGGCGTTCGGCGAGGGGAGCCTCTTGTGCGGTTCGGAGACGCGATACACGATGCAATAGAGACCAAGAAGTTCGGGGGCGCGCTCTCCGAGGAGACTATCGGCACCATCGTCGAAGGCTACACGGAGGGTGAGATACCCGACTACCAGATGGCGTCGCTCCTGATGGCGGTCTTCATCCGGGGGATGAGCTACGGGGAGACGCTCGCCCTGACGAGCGCCATGGCGGACTCGGGCGAGCGCTACTCGTTCCCCGAGTGCGTGGACAAGCACTCGACCGGGGGGGTCGGCGACAAAGTCAGCCTGACGTCGCTGCCCATCGCTGCCGCCTGCGGCGCGCCGGTGGCCAAGCTCTCGGGTCGGGGCCTCGGCACGACCGGCGGAACCATAGACAAGCTCGAGTCCATCTCCGGCTTCTCTGTCGCTCTCTCCGAGAAGAGGTTCAAGCGCCAGGTTCAGGAGGTCGGTCTCGCCATCGTCGAGGCCGGGGATCTCGCCCCTGCGGACAAGGAGATCTACGCTCTACGCGACGCCACGGGCACCGTAGATTCGCTCCCACTCATCGGCGCCTCCATCGTCTCCAAGAAGGCCGCGACCGGCGCAGGCTACCTGCTCTACGACGTGAAGCGCGGCTCGGGAGCGTTCATGAAGACCACGGATGAAGCCCGCGAGCTGGCCGCGCTGCTGGTCCGCCTCAGCGAGGACCTCGGGATCAGGGCTTCGGCCCTGATCACGGACATGGACAACCCCCTGGGGAGCGCCGTCGGTAACGCCCTCGAGGTGCGCGAGAGCGTGCGCTTCTTGAAGGGTGAGGCGGTCCCCGAAGACCTCTCGCACGAGGCCCGCTACGTGGCCACCAGACTCCTCACCCTCAAGGGGATAGAAGATCCCCCACGTGTGGTCGAAGACGCCCTCGCCTCCGGGGCCGCCTACCAGAAGTTCCGGGAGTTCGTCCGGGCGCAGGGCGGTG
>DASTQK010000338.1:0-3003 GCA_035761765.1 Rubrobacteraceae bacterium | reverse complement strand
TCGGCGGTCGCGACATCCGGTGCTACGCTCAGGAGGATCTCCGGGCGAGGATCGGGTTCGTCTCCCAGAGCACCTACGTCTTCAACGACACCCTGCGCGCCAACCTCACGCTCGCCGACCCGGAGGCCTCCGACGAGGCGCTGCGGGCCGCCCTCGGGCGGGCGCGGCTGGAAGGGCTCTTGGACCGGCTGCCGGGCGGCCTTGACGGCTACGTCGGGGAGCACGGGCTCGCGCTCTCGGGCGGCGAGCGGCAGCGCCTCGGCGTCGCCCGGGCGCTGCTCAAGGACGCCCCGGTACTCGTGCTCGACGAGGCCAGCGCCAACCTCGACACCATCACCGAGCGAGAGCTCATGGCGGGGATCAGGGACCTCATGCGGGGCCGGTCGACGCTCGTCCTGACGCATCGCCTCGTCACGATGGAGACGATGGACGAGGTACTCGTTCTCCAGAAGGGCCAGATAGTAGAGCGGGGCACCCACGAAGAGCTCGTGCGGGCCGGCGGTCTCTACCGCCGGATGCTCGACGTGCAGCGCGGGATGCTTGAGGGCGAATCTGCTTCGGGAAATTGATCGAATTCGAGCAAGCACAGGGTGCGGGGAGCCTGTAGAGTGGACGACGGTAGGAGGTCGGCAGGAGGTGCCCTTTGGAAGACGCGCTGACGGTATCCCGCTTGCAGTTCGCGTTCACCGTGACCTACCACTACCTCTTCCCGATGTTCACCATGGGGCTCGCTCTGCTCATCTTCGTCTTGAAGAGCGTCTACATGAGGGGGCGTAACGACCTCTACAACAGGGCGGCGCGGTTCTGGGGCAAGATCTTTGCCATCACCTTCGTCTTCGGGGTCGTGACCGGCATCCCGCTCGAGTTCCAGTTCGGGACCAACTGGGCCGCCTTCTCCGCCTTTACGGGGGACATAATCGCTCAGACGCTCGCGATGGAGGGGGCTTTCGCCTTCTTCCTCGAGTCCGCCTTCGTGGGGCTCTTTCTCTTCGGGGAGAGGAGGTTCGGGCAGAGGCTGCACTGGTTCTCCTCCCTCATGGTATTTCTCGGGACCTGGGCCTCAGGATATTTCATCATCACGACCAACGCCTGGATGCAGAACCCGGTCGGCTACCGGGTGCTTGAGAACGGCAACATAGAGCTCAACGACTACTGGGCGGTCCTCCTGAACCCGTGGATGTTCGCCCAGTACGCCCACAACATGGGCGGGGCCGTGGTCTGCGGCGCCTTCGTGATGGCGGGCCTGGGCGCCTTCTACGTGCTCTCGGGCACACACGTCGAATACGGCCGCATCTTCCTCAGGGTCGGCGTCATAGCGGGAGCGCTCTCGAGCCTCTGGATGCTCTTCCCTACCGGGCACTTCTCAAGCGACCAGGTCGCCGAGCACCAGCCCGTCGCGCTAGCCGCCATGGAGGGGCACTTCCAGACGGACAGGGAAGCCGACCTGGTCTTTATCGGGCAGCCCGACATGGAGAAGATGGAGATAGACAACCCCATCGTGCTGCCAGGGGGCTTGAGCATCCTCCTCTACGGCCCCGCGGGCGGCGAGGTGAAGGGACTCGAGGCCTTTCCGGAGAAGAACTGGCCGGACAACATACCGCTCCTCTACTACTCCTACCACGTCATGGTCGGTCTCGGGACCTTCTTTATAGGGATAATGTTCCTGGCGGCGTTCATGTTGTGGCGGGGCTGGTTGTACGGTTTCCGGCCCATGCTCTGGGTCCTGATGCTCGCGATACCCTTCCCGTTTATCGCGAACACCGCCGGGTGGCTGACCGCCGAGCTCGGACGCCAGCCCTGGCTAGCCTACGGTCTCATGCGGACCTCGGAGGGCGTCTCGCCCCTCGTCTCCTCGGGCAACGTGCTCTTCACGCTAATAGGCTTCGCGGGGGTATACCTCATAATGGGCCTCCTCTACATAATGCTCATGGTGCGCGAGGTCGGCCACGGCCCCGAAGGCGAGCACGAGACGCTCGAGAACTCCGAGAGCCTGACGGCCTAGAGAGGAGCTCCGTGGACACGTTCTGGTTTATAGCGGTGGCGCTCATGATCACCCTGTACGTGCTGCTCGACGGCTTCGACCTGGGCGCCGGGGCCATACACCTTCTCGCCGCGAGGAACGAGCGGGAGCGCAGGTTCATCTTGCGAGCCATCGGACCGGTGTGGGACGGGAACGAGGTGTGGCTCATCGCCGGCGGCGGCACGCTGTTCTTCGCCTTCCCGATCCTCTACGCGTCGAGTTTCTCCGGGTTCTACCTGCCGCTGATCATCGTGCTGTGGCTCTTGATCATCAGGGGCCTCTCCGTAGAGCTGCGCGGGCACATAAACGACCCGCTGTGGGCCTCGTTCTGGGACGGGATGTTCTTTATCGGGAGCACGCTCCTGGCGATCTTCTTCGGGGCTGCTCTAGGCAACGTCGTTCGCGGCGTTCCGCTGGGCGAGGACGGTTACTTCTTCCAAGCGCTGTGGACAGACTTCAGTCCCTTCTCCGAGCCCCCCGGCATCCTGGACTGGTACACGGTTCTCATAGGGCTCCTGGCTCTCACGACCCTTGTAGTCCACGGGGCGAACTACATAGCCGTAAAGACGGAGAACACTCTGAACGCCCGCTCGCGCAGGATCTCACGCTTCGCCTGGGTGGCCCTGGTCGTGCTGACCGTCCCTGGCACCATCGCCACGTTTTGGGTGAGCCCCTGGATGCTCGAGAGCTTCGGGGCGAGACCCTACGGTTTCGTCCTGCCGCTAGTCGCCGTAGCGGGGCTCGTCGGGATGATCGTTTTCAACTTGAAGGAACGTGACAGAGAGGCCTTTCTCTCTTCCAGCGCCTATATAGTCGGGATGCTCACCAGCACCGTCTTCGCCGTCTATCCCAGGGTCCTGCCCGCCGTCAACCCCGAGAACAGCCTCACCATTACGAACGCCGCCGCCTCGGACTACGGCCAGGCGGTGGGCCTCATCTGGTGGAGCATAGGCATGGCGCTGGCGGTGGTCTACTTCGCTGTG
>DASTQK010000337.1:0-4677 GCA_035761765.1 Rubrobacteraceae bacterium | reverse complement strand
GGCTCCGTCGTAGATGGTGAACTCGCGCCTGTATCCTAGCTTCTCGGCGTGAACGCGCAGGATGCGAGCGCAGAAGGCGTGGAAGGTCGAGACCCACATCTTGCGCGAGGCTGGCCCCACGAGCAGAGCGACCCGGTCCTTCATCTCGCCGGCGGCCTTGTTGGTGAAGGTTATCGCCAGGACCTCTTCTGGAGCCGCGAGACCTCTGTCGAGGATGTAGGCGATGCGATGCGTGAGCACGCGCGTCTTCCCGCTGCCCGCCCCTGCGAGGATGAGTAGCGGGCCCTCGGTGTGCTCTACGGCGTCTAGCTGGGTCGGGTTTAAAGATTCCAGCAACACAGAGACCAAATTATACCAGTGGGGCGCCCTTTATCCTGTGCAGAAGCACCCTGACCTCCCTCTCTCCCTGCTCCACCACCATGCTCTCGGTAGATAGCCCAAACCCTCGCGCTACTATCGTCTCGAGGAATGCCGGCGCGGGGGGACGCCGGGGATCGGCGAGGAGGGCCTCGCCGTCCGCCGCGAGCAGCCTCGGCACGAGGTCCGCAAGGGCCGGAACGTTCCGCCGCTCGTAGAGCACGTCGGCGGCGAAGACGAGGTCGAAGGGCGGCATGTCGTCCGGCGAGAACCAGTCGAGCAGCGCAGTCTCCGGCTCCCTGCCCGTGTTCGCGCTGGCGTTGTAGGCGGCGAAATCGAGGGCTGCCTCGTTGTGGTCGGTCGCGAGGACCCTCGCCCCGCACGAGAGGGCTACGGCAGTCGGAAGCCCCACGCCGCAACCGAGCTCGATGGAGCGTTTCCCCGCCAGATCCTCCCGCGCCAGGACGCGGGCCAGGGCCACCGCGCTCGGCCAGAGCTCGGCCCAGTAAGGGAGCCTTTCGTCGTGCTCGAAGTCCTCCTCGTCGAGCAGGTCGTCGACGGACGCGGGGTGCGTGATGCGGTAGGTTCTACCGCCCGCCTCGACGTTGGACTCCGCAAGGCCGGTGCGGTCCCGCAGGTGTGCCCTCAGCCTGTCCAGAGAGATGTGCTCAGCCGCTGACGGAGGCGGCTTCACGGGCGCTGCGCTCCTCCCGCTCGGCGGCTGCGAGCGCGGCTATGCTGTAGCGTCCGAAGACTCCTTCGAGAGCGACGCGGGCCTCGTCCCAGACCTTGCTCGTCGCACACAGGGGGGCATCAGCGATGTAGCATACCCCACCCGCCGAGCAGCGCGCCGGCCGGACCTCGCCGTCCAGGATCTCCACGACGTCGAGGACGGTAATCTCCTCGGTCGGCATCGCGAAGCGGTAGCCTCCATGCGCCCCGCGGCGGCTCTCGAGGATGTTCGCCCTGCGAAGCTCGCCGAATATCTGCTCCAGGAACCTGTCCGGGATGCGCTGGCGGCGGGCGATCTCCGCCACCCCCAGCGGCGACTCATCCTCGTTGAGCGCCAGCTCCACCAGCGCGCGAACCGCGTACTTGCTCTTCTGCGTAAGCCTCAAGACGAAACCACCCGATTGCAGAATATCCTGCCCGTAGATTGTAGCAGAGATGCACAGGTGCCGATCCCCGGAAGGGCTACTGTTCGCCGTCTATGTTTCGCCGCAGGTACTGCTGCATGGCGTCCTCTATGCGCTCACCCGTGATCAGAAAGACCGTGCTCCCTCCGATGTCCACTCCGTGGTCGGCTATCCTCTCCAGATAGTGCACTATCAGTGCCGCGCGCATCCGCCACTCAGGAGCTCCACCGCCCGCTCCTCCCCTCGGCGGGTTGGCTATGAGGTTGAGAGCCTCGGAGTAGAGCAGATCCACCTTGTCGTCTTTGGCCTGCAGCTCGCGAGCGCCGTCTATGTCGCGCTCCCTGAAGATCTCGAGGCCCTCGCCGAAGATGTTGCGAGCCGTGCGTGCCATCTCCGTAAGGGTAGCCTCTAGGTCCTCGTCCCTCTCGTACCCTGCCGTATCGAAGATAGCGCGGCAGATGTGCTCAGTGAGGGTGCCAGAGCGCACCAGGTGGTTGGTCACGGACTGCACGGTGTAGAGGAGCCTCAGGTCGCGGGCTACGGGCGCCTGACGAGCCTGCAATATCATGCACTCGCGCTCTATGTCCGCTCCTTTGGCCTTGTAGCTGGCGTCGACTCCGAGCTCTTTTTCGGCGATCGCGGCCTCGCGAGTCTCCATCGCCCTTACCATGCTCTCTAGTGAGCCTTCGACGTCCACCCCAAGCCCTATGACCTCATCGACGAGGTCGTCGAGTTCCTGCTGAAAGGTCTCTCTTGGCATACCTTTACAAACCCTCTAGCCGAAGCGGCCCGTGACGTAGTCTTCCGTCTCTGTGCGCTCGGGGTTCGAGAACATCTTCTCCGTCTCGTCGAACTCCCAGAGTCGACCCGGGTCGCCCATGTTCTCGATGTAGAAGAAGCCCGTGTAGTCCGAGATGCGCGCGGCCTGCTGCATGTTGTGCGTCACGATCACGACCGTGTAGCTCTGCTTGAGGTCGGCCATAGTATCCTCTATCTTCTGGGTCGAGACAGGGTCGAGAGCGCTCGCCGGCTCGTCCATCAGGATGACCTCGGGCTCGACCGCGAGCGTCCGCGCGATACACAGGCGTTGCTGCTGGCCGCCGGAGAGGTCGTAGCCGCTCTTCTTCAACTTGTCCTTCACCTCGTCCCAGAGGGCCGCCTGCCTCAAGGACCTCTCGACCAGCTCGTCCATGTCGCCGCGATAGCCGTTGATACGGGCTCCCCACGCCACGTTCTCGTAGATCGACTTGGAGAAGGGGTTCGGCTTCTGGAAGACCATGCCGACGCGGCGCCGGATCACGACCGGGTCCGCTTTCTTGTCGTAGATATCCTGCTCGCCGAGCATCACGCACCCCTCCGCGCGCGCCCCGGGCACTACCTCGTGCAACCGGTTCAGGCAGCGGATAAAGGTACTCTTGCCGCAGCCGGAGGGACCGATGAGCGCCGTGACCCTGTTCGCCTGGATATCCATGCTCACGCCGGTTATGGCTTTGAAGGATCCGTAGAAAGCGGAGAGGTTCTCTATCTTCATGCCCAGGGCGAAGCTGTCGCCGGAGGGGGCTCCATCGCCCCTCTGCCTCTCTCCACGCTGCTCCTTCGAAACCTCGGACAACCTCCGCTCCCTCCTGGCTCTCTCGGTCTCCACTAGGCTAGCACCTTTCCTTCGCGAAAGCCCTCATCAAATACGTTTTTGATACTTGCTTCGCAGTACGATGGCCGCCATGTTCGCCACCAGCAAGACGGCCATGATCACCACTATGCCGGCTGCTGCAGAGTCCTGGAAGATCTGCTGCGGCCGGCTGATCCAGTCGTAGATCTGGGTCGGCAGCGCCATGTAACCGTCGAACGGGCCCGCGGTAGCGTACGTCTGGTACAGCGAGACCCCGACGACCAGCAGGGGAGCCGCCTCGCCGATAGCCCGCGAGAGCGCCAGGATGATGCCCGTGAGCGCCCCCGGCAGCGCCATCGGGAGCAGGTGGCTCCGGATCACCTCCCACCTCGTCGCCCCGAGCGCGAAGCCACCCTCGCGGATGGATGCAGGGATGGCCCGCAGCGCCTCCCTGGTGGCGACGATGATGACCGGCAGGATCAGGAGGCTCAACGTGAGCGCGCCGGTGAGAACGCTCGTGCCTCCTGTGACCGGCGTCAGCACCTGCACGAAGATGCCCAGCCCGAGCAGACCGTAGATCACCGAGGGCACCCCGGCGAGGTTTGAGATGTTGACCTCTATTATCCGGTTGATGAGCGTGTCTCCGGCGTACTCTTCGAGGTAAACCGCCGCCCCGAGCCCGAGCGGCACGCTTATGATCGCCGTCAGCCCCAGCAGCCACACCGAGCCGATCAGCGCCGGGTAGATGCCCCCGCTCTCGGGGAAGATCTGCGACGGGAAGCTGGTCAGGAAGTCGAGGCTGAGCATCGTGAAGCCGTCCCGGATCACGTCCACCAGCAGCACCGCCAGGACGGCGATGCCGACGAGCGCGGCAACCGTCACCAGCACGGTGAAGACCCGGTCGAGCCCGTAACGAGCTGACATAGACGCCTTGAAATCCGGTGCTCCGGCTCCGCCACGCTTTACCCGCGTCGTGCTCTGCGCCACTAGTAGATCTCCCTGTATCGCTTGACGAACCAGTAGCTCACCAAGTTGAGGGCAAGGGTTATGAGGAACAGGGCCGACCCAACCGCGAATATGGACTTGAAGGTCACCGACTCGCGCGGCGTCTCCCCGCCCACTACCTGCACGATGTAGGCGGTCATCGCCTGCATGCTCTCCAGGGGGCTCCCGAGCCAGTTCGCCTGGGCGCCCATCGCGATCGTAACGATCATCGTCTCCCCGATGGCGCGGGAGACGCCCAGAATCACCGCGGCCACGATCCCGGATAGGGCCGCAGGCACCACGATCTTCATCGCCGTCTCGCGCTTGGTCGCCCCAAGGGCGTAGGCGCCCTCCCTGAGACTACGCGGCACCGCATAGATGGCGTCCTCGCTGACCGAGGCTACCGTCGGGATGATCATTACGCCCATGATGAGGCCGGCGGAGATCGCGTTGAAAGATCCTATGCCAGGAAAAATACTGTCCCTGAACAAGGGGGTGATGAACGTCAGGGCAAAGTACCCGTAGACCACGGTGGGCACGCCGGCCAGGATCTCCAGCGCCGGCTTGAGCAAGCTTCTAAGCGATGTTGAG
>DASTQK010000336.1:0-3630 GCA_035761765.1 Rubrobacteraceae bacterium | reverse complement strand
GAAGAGGTCTCGGCCGAAGACCTGGGCGGCGCCGACGTCCACACGCGCATCTCGGGCGTGGCCGACCACTACGCCGAGGACGACCTGCACGCGCTGGCGATCGTCCGCTCAATCGTGGCCAACCTGAACCGGCGCAAGCGCTGGCCCTGGGAGCTGGCCGAGCCTGAGGAGCCGCGCTACGACGCGCGCGAGATCTATGGGCTGATCCCGCGCGACCCGCGCCGCGGCTACGATGTGCGCGAGATCATCGCGCGGCTGGTCGACGGTAGCCGGCTGCACGAGTTCAAGGCGCGCTACGGCGAGACGCTGGTGTGCGGCTTCGCGCGGATCATGGGCATGCCCGCCGGCATCGTCGCCAACAACGGCATCCTGTTCTCCGAGAGCGCGCTCAAGGGCGCTCACTTTATCGAGCTCTGCTCCGTGCGCGGCGTCCCGCTCGTCTTCTTGCAGAACATCACGGGCTTCATGGTCGGCAAGCAGTACGAGGCTGGCGGCATAGCCAAGGACGGCGCCAAGATGGTCATGGCCGTCGCCAACGCCAGCGTCCCGAAGTTCACCGTGATCGTCGGCGGCTCCTTCGGCGCCGGCAACTACGGGATGTGCGGCCGCGCCTACTCGCCGCGCTTCCTGTGGATGTGGCCGAACGCCCGCATCAGCGTGATGGGGGGAGCTCAGGCTGCGAACGTACTCCTCACCGTTCAGGAGGACAACCTCGCGCGCGAAGGCAAGGTGATGACCGACGAGGAGCGCGAGGAGTTCAAGAGGCCGGTCCTCGAGAAGTACGAGGAGGAAGGAAACCCCTACCACTCGACCGCGAGGCTCTGGGACGACGGCGTCATAGACCCCGTGGACACCCGGATGGTACTGGCGCTTGGTCTCTCAGCCGCCGCGAACGCGCCGCTCGAAGAGACGCGCTACGGCATATTCAGGATGTGATTTTGAGCGTGTCAGCCGTCAGCGAGAGAGGAAAGGGGAACCCTCCATGGATCATGCCACCGAACCCAGCCACAGATTTTGGTTGCCGGAACAAACCTTACGCCGTCAAACTGAAAGCTGATGGCTGAAAGCTACGAACACCTGCGCAGAACGGACGAGGCATCCGTGGCTACCGTCGCGCTGGCGCGTCCCGAGTCGCGCAATGCCCTGAACGCCGCGCTGATAGCGGAGATCACACGCTGCTTCGACGAGCTCGCCGAGGATGATGGGGTGCGGGTCGTAGTGCTCACCGGCGAAGGTTCATCTTTCTGTGCGGGGGCGGACATCGGGTACATGCGCGACACCGCGCGGTTCTCCTACGAGGAGAACCTGGAGGACGCGAAGCGGCTGGCGGGGATGTACCGGGCGATAGACGAGCTCCCCAAGCCGGTCGTGGCGAAGGTGCGGGGGGCGGCCATCGGCGGCGGGGCCGGGCTCGTGGCGGCGGCCGACGTGGCGGTGGCCGAGGATGGGACGCGGTTCGCGTTCTCCGAGGTACGCCTCGGGATAGCCCCTGCGACCATAGCCCCGTTCGTGGTGCGCAAGATCGGCCTGTCGCACGCCCGGGCGTCGTTCCTGACAGGCGAGCGGTTCGGCGCTGAGGAAGCGAAGCAGTTCGGCCTTGTCCACGATGTCGCCCCGGAGGGGGACCTCGACGCTCGGACCGAGGAGGTGGTCACTCGGCTCTTTCGGGGAGGGCCTGCTGCGCAGGCGGCGATCAAAGCGCTGCTGCGCCAGGTCGAGGCGACGGAGCCGATGGAGGCCCTGGGTCTCATGACCGGCCTTATAGCCGACCTTCGGACGGGCGAGGAGGGACAGGAGGGTCTCGGGGCTTTCCTGCAGAAGCGCGAGCCCCGCTGGAGGAGTCGATGAGCTTCGGGAAACTCCTGATCTCGAACCGCGGCGAGATAGCGGTGCGCCTGATACTTGCCTGCCGCGAGCTGGGCATCACCTCGGTCGCGGTCTACTCGGAGGCCGACGAGAACGCAATGCACCGCCGCCTGGCCGACGAGGCTTGCCCAATTGGCCAGGCTCCCGAGAGCTACCTGAACATCGAGAGGATCGTCGAGGCTATCGAGTCCTCCGGCGCCGAGGCCGTACATCCGGGGTATGGCTTCCTGGCCGAGAGCGCCGCCTTCGCCCGCGCGGTCGAGGCTGCGGGAGCGGTCTGGGTCGGGCCGCCGCCGGCGGCGATGGACGCCGTCGGTTTCAAGACCCGGGCAAAGGAGATAGCCAAGCAGGCTGGCGTGCCGACCGTCCCCGGCTACGACGGGGAGGGAGATTCCGAGGGGAGACTTGCTGAGGAAGCGGAGCGCATAGGCTTCCCGGTCCTGGTGAAGGCGAGCGCGGGTGGCGGCGGGCGCGGGATGCGCGCCGTACACGATCCGCGAGGCTTGGCCGAGGCTGTTCAGGGAGCGCGGCGCGAGGCAGAGGCGGCCTTCGGGGACGCATCGGTGTTTCTGGAGAAGTTCATCGAGGACCCCCGGCACGTGGAGGTGCAGGTTATCGGGGACAGAGGTGGCAACGTCATCCACCTCTTCGAGCGGGAGTGCTCGATCCAACGCCGCCACCAGAAGGTGGTCGAGGAGGCCCTATCGCCCGCCCTGACCCCCGAGCTGCGCGATGAGATGTGCGCCGCCGCAGTGCGCCTGGCCCGACATGCAGGCTACAACAACGCCGGGACAGTCGAATTCCTCCTTGACGGGGAAGACTTCTACTTCCTGGAGATGAACGCCCGCCTTCAGGTCGAGCATCCGGTGACGGAGCTGGTGACAGGGCTCGACCTCGTCCACCTGCAGCTCGCCGTCGCCGCCGGCGAGCCCCTGCCCCTCTCCCAGGAGGAGGTGACCTGGCGCGGAAGCGCTATAGAGGTTCGCCTCTACGCCGAAGACGATGGCCTGCCCGCCGGCGGTCGTCTCCTCGCCTTCGCCTCACCCGAGGGACCCGGCATCCGCAACGACAGAGGCGTCGAGACCGGCGACGAGGTCTCGCTCCACTACGACCCCATGCTGGCGAAGCTGATCGTCTTGGCGCCCGACCGTGACGCGGCGGTCCGGAGGCTTCGGCGCGCGCTCCAAGACTACACCGTCCTCGGCGTCCCGACGAACCTGCCGCTGCTTCGCCGTATCGCCGACCACCCGGCCTTCGCCGCCGGCAAGACCACCGTGCGCTTCCTCGAAGTTCACGGCCTCACCGAGGCCCCACCGGAGCCCGAGATCCCCCGCGAGGCAGTGCTACTAGCTGCGGCGGGAGAACTCTCTGGCATCGCATCCGCCGAGCCCTTCGCCGCCGGTCCCTGGCGCAGCCTGGGGGCCACGCGCTTCCACTACGGGGCGGGGGAGAGAGAATACACCGTCGAAGCCGAGCGCTCCCGCGGCAAGCTGAACCTGCGCCTCGACGGCGGCCACGTTACGGTGGTCGAGGTCCTCTCCGAGCAAGACGGATGCATACACGCCCTCCTGGACGGCAAGGCTCTTTCGGCCGGCCTCGCCTTCGAGGACCTGGACACGCTGGTCATTGTGCGCGGCGTTACTCACAGGCTCACGAAGCGACCGCCGCCTGACGTGGACGGGTCGGGTCCGGAGAGGGAGACAGCCGGCGCCAGCCTGACGGCGCCGATGCCCGGGACGGTCGTGAAGGTGGCCGTCGGGGAGG
>DASTQK010000335.1:0-3174 GCA_035761765.1 Rubrobacteraceae bacterium | reverse complement strand
GTGAAGGCATGGCTGACTACTCTGGAGAGCTTCGCTTCGTCACCTACCTGTCTCCGGGTATCCCGCAGAGCTTTTTCGAGGCGATCGCCGACCACGTGCGGCAGACGCTGGGCTTCGAGCGGACTTCGCTCCGGGTAGAGGCGCGAGCCTCAGGCCCGGAGAAGGGAACAGCAGACCCTTTCTCCAGGGACGAGGTCGACGTGGGGTTCATGTGTTCGCCGTCGTTCGTCTGGCTGCGAGACGCGAGGCCGCCCCCCGTGGAGTTGCTCGGCGTCGCTCCCGTCTTCAGAGACGCGCGAACCGCGGGGAGGCCTGTCTACTTCTGCGATGTCGTGGTGCGTAGAGAAGATCCGATCCTGTCCTTCGCCGAGCTTCGAGGCCGGTCCTGGGCCTATAACGACGTGTGCTCGCTGAGCGGCTATTACAGCGTCTTGAACAAGCTGGCGGAGATAGGTGCCGGAGAGGACTTCTTCGGACGCGTGTTTCGCTCGGGCTCCCACCTCAACTCCATAGAGGCGGTAATCTGTGGCGGGGCAGACGCGGCGGCCATCGACTCGAACGTGTTGAACATGCGGGTTCGGGAGGTTCCGGATCTGCGTGAGAGGTTGCGCGTGATCGAGGCCTGGGGACCGTACCCGATCCAGCCCATAGTCGTCCGCTCCGCTTTACCTGCGGAGCTCAAAGAGGAGATTCGGGCCAGCCTCCTGGCGCTGGAGAGCGACCCACGCACCCGCCGCACTCTCTCCGAGTTCGGTCTGGAGCGCTTCGTTCCCGTGACCGACGCGGATTACTCCCCCGAGTTGCTCGCGCGGCGCAGGCCGGGGTGAGCCGGCAGGGAGCAGCGCTCTGGTATACTCATTGCGGCGATTTCTTGGCGAAAAGACCGGGGAGGTCATGAGCACGCAAGGCCGGTTGACGATCTGCCAGATCTCGGACATCCACTGCGGTAACCCGAAGTTCATACCGGACCTTCTGGAGCGTTCGATCCTCGAGATCAACGACATGGATCCGACGGCGGTGGTGGTCTCCGGCGACCTGACGGACGCGGGCTACCGGCAGGAGTTCGAGACGGCGGCGGAGTACATCCGCCGCTTCAGGTGCGAGAACGTCATGGTGATCCCCGGCAATCATGACTCGCGCAACGTCGGCTACGTCCACTTCGAGAGGCTCTTCGGGGAACGCTACTCGTGCATAGAGTTCGAGGATGCCGTGATGGTCGGTATCGACTCCTCGGAGCCCGACCTCAACGACGGCCGGGTAGGCCGCGAGCACTACGGCTTCATCCGCGAGTCGTTCGCGGACTCCAACGAGAGGCTCAAGATCTTCGTTATCCACCACCACCTGATCCCGATCCCCGGCACGGGGCGCGAGCGGAACATCATCTTCGACGCCGGCGACGTGCTGGAGCTCTTGAACGACCTGAATGTGGACCTGGTCCTCTCCGGCCACAAGCACGTGCCCTACTCGTGGAAGCTTGAGGACATGTTCATCGTAAACGCGGGCACCGCCTCGACGACGCGCCTGCGCGGCAACACGCGTCCCTGCTACAACATTATCGTGATCGAGGCCGGGCGCGTTCAGGTCTTCCGCAAGTACCCTTTCAAAGAGCGCGAGCTGATCGTGGACTTCGACTCGGCGACCCGCGAGTATTCGCGCTACGAGGAG
This sequence comes from Rubrobacteraceae bacterium, assembly GCA_035761765.1. Classification (GTDB taxonomy): domain Bacteria; phylum Actinomycetota; class Rubrobacteria; order Rubrobacterales; family Rubrobacteraceae; genus JALYGY01. The sequence goes on along the minus strand of DASTQK010000335.1, from coordinate 1,509 downwards.
AGGATAGACTCCGAGCTCGGGGTGGACCCCCAGATCCGGGTGAGCGGAGACTAGGCTCCACGCTTGCGGGCTCTGTTCCTGATCGACGGCGAGCACTACCCGCCCGTCGTGCTGGATGCGATGCAGAGCGTGCGCGCCTCTCTGGACGCCGAAGGCGTCGCCGCGGTCTTCCTCGGCGGCACGGAGAAGCTGAAGGAGGGGACGGACTACGGTGTGCCCCTGGTAACCGGCGATAACCCGGCTTCGGCGGTCGAGAGGGCCCTCTCGGAGTACGCGGTGGACGTGGTCGTGGACCTCTCGGACGAGCCGGTGGTCGGGTACCGCGAGCGGATGCGGATCGCCTCGCTGGTTTTATGCGCCGGGGCGCGCTACCTTGGCAGCGACTTCGAGCTGACGCCGCCGCAGTTCCACGACGTGTCCACCAAGCCGGCATTGGCTGTCATCGGTACCGGCAAACGGGTCGGCAAGACGGCGGTCTCGGGTTACCTGGCGCGGCTGCTCGCACAGGAGGACTTCGATCCGGGGGTAGTCTCGATGGGCCGCGGGGGGCCGCCCCGTCCCGAGGTGATCGAGGGCCACAGGCTGGAGGTAGGGAGCGAGTACCTGCTCGAGGCGCTCGAGCGCGGCTCGCACGCGGCGAGCGACTACTACGAGACGGCGGCCTTGAGCCGGGTGACGACCGTCGGGTGCAGGCGCTGCGGCGGCGGGCTCGCCGGGAAGCCCTTTGTCTCCAACGTGCTCGAAGGGGCCCGGATCGCCAACTCCCTGCAGACCGGGGTAACGATCTTCGACGGTTCGGGGGCGGCGATGCCGCCGGTGGAGGTCGAGCGGCGCGTGCTGGTCGCTGGGGCGCACCAGGACCCGGAGTACATAACCGGGTTCCTCGGCACCTACCGGCTGCTCATCTCGGACTTGCTCCTCCTCACTATGAGCGAGGAGCCGATGGCGAGCGAGGAGAAGGTGCGGAACATAGTCGACGGCGTGCGCGAGATCAAGCCCGATCTGACGGTAATCCCGGCCGTCTTCCGGCCGCGCCCTGTGGGGGAGGTAGGGGGATTGCGGATAGCCTACGTCTCCACCGCGCCTCCCGCCGTGCTCGAGAAGCTCGCGCGTTTCCTCGAGGAGCGCTACGAGTGCGAGGTAGTCGCCGCATCGGGGAACCTGTCGGATAGAAAGCGGCTCGCGGCGGACCTGGACGGGATGGGTGGGGCCGACGCCTACCTGACCGAGATCAAGGCCGCAGCGGTGGACATGGTGACGCGCCGGGGAGCGGAGGAGGGCAAGCCGGTACTCTACTGCGACAACGACCCCACGGGAGAGGGCCTCGACACAGAGCTGCTCCGGGTCGCGCGAGAGGCCGTTGCGGCAGCTGGCCCATCCAGAGCGGCTGGTGTATAATAAAGGGGTCTGAGACGCCGGTTCCGTAAGAGCCGGTCCTCGCCGATCCGAGCAAGACCCAGCCCGCAGGACCGTCGTGCCGGGTACGGGAGGTTGAAAGCCCATCAGCGT
>DASTQK010000334.1:0-3735 GCA_035761765.1 Rubrobacteraceae bacterium | reverse complement strand
CCTCCCGACGCGAACTACCCTGTGGCTTCCCTCCGGGAAGTCAGAGACGGCGCCGATGACGTGTTCTCTCACGGTCTGCTCCGCAGCTCCTGGTAGTCGTCTATAAATCGTGTGAGCAGGCTTCTGGCCTCCGCGCACTTCTCGGTATCCATTTTCCCTTCCACTGGTGGTTGTTTTCTATCGTTTCATCCGGGATCAAGCAAGGGCGAGCATGGTGCTCGCCGCGACAGGTAGCGTTTCGCTGGGCGCTGTTCGCCCAGCGACCTCGAAGTAGGGCGTTCTGGAGAGTTCGCCGCCTCACACAGATCTGGTCAACCCACCGTCCACGCGGATGTTCTGACCCGTGATGTAGCCGGAGTCCTCGGAGAGGAGGAACGCCGCCGTCTTCGCAATCTCCGCGACCGAACCCCGCCTCCGCATCGGTATCGCCTCTCGGGTCTCTTCGTCTATCTCGAAGCTCTCTACGTAGCCCGGAAGGATGTTGTTCATCCTCACGCCCTCCGCCGCGTAGCGGTCGGCGTAGAGCTTCGCGAAGCCGGCCAGGGCGGCACGCAGGGAAGAGGAGAGGGGAAAAACGGGGGAGGGCTCGAGGGCGGAGAAGGTGGAGACATTGACGATGGCGCCGCCGCCCTGCCTGAGCATAACGGGGGTCACCAAGCGGGCGATGCGCACGACGTTCAGCACCACCAGGTCGAGGGCCTCGTGCCATTGCTCGTCCGTCAGTTTCAAGACCTCCCCGGACGCGGGGTGCCCCGTGCTGTTGACCACCGCGTCGACGCGGCCGTACCTGTCGAGGGTTCCGCCCACGAGGACCTCCAGGTCGGCTTCCTCCGTGACCGAGCCAGTGAGGCCGAGGCCCCCGAGCTCCTTCGCCAGGGCCTCGGCCTTGCCCGAGCGGGACATCAGCGCCACCGCGTAGCCTCGTTTAGCGAGTTCCCGGCCGCAGGCGGCTCCGATGCCGCTGCCGGCGGCGGTGACTATGGCGACCCTGCCTGCGGACACGTTGTCGTCCGGTTGCATACCTCTCTCCTTCCGGGGGCCGTTACCGTCGCAGGGGGTCATGGTCGTGCAAGCGCGGCGCGTGATCAACCCCGCCCGACGAGCGCGTACCGGCCGACGTATTCACCCAACCAAGTCCGCCGAATAGTCACCCCCTTCAAGCCAAGAAATTGGAGTGGCTACTCTCTCCTACCTTGGCGACCTGCTCACCCGATCCACGACGCCTACCTGTCGCCTCGGACACGCTAGAGGTTCAACCGGTTGCCGCTGGCGTCGATCTTGAAGAGCCTGAGCGCGTTCTCTCCAAAGACCTTGCGCCTGACCTCGTTCGAGAACGGGACCTGGTGCACCTTGGAGGGATGGTCGAAGTCGTGGTGCGGCCAGTCGGAGGCGAAGATGGTGTTGTCCTCTCCGTCGTAGAGGTTCATCATCGTTACGAGATCCTCCAGGTTCTCCGGCTCCTCGACGGGCTGGGTGGCGAAGTACATCTTCTTGAGGTACGTGCTCGGCTTGTCTTCCAGGAACGGGACCTCGCGGCGGCGCTCGACATACTCCTTGTCCATCTTGTACATCAAAAAAGGGACCCACGAGATACCGGCCTCGGTAACGGCGACGCGCAGCTGAGGGTAGCGGACCGGCACTCCGGTAGTGATCATATGCACCAGGTTGGCCATCATCGAGAAGGTATGGCTGCAGATATGCCGCCCGAACTCGGTCTCGAAGCCCTGCGTGTTGAAAGGGAAGACCGGGTGGATGACGGTGACGCTATGCAGGAGCACCGGGAGATCCGCCTCCTGCGCTGCCTCGTAGATCGGGTCGTACTGCCTGTGGCCCCAGAGCCGCTCGAGCCCCGCGCACGGCAGGAACACCCCGACCATGCCCGGTTCTTTCGCGTACTTCCGGATCTCACGCGCCGCGTCCTCCGGGTCTTGGGGACACGCGAGGATGCACCCCAGGAGCCCCTTGTCCGGGTGGCACCATTTATCCAGCAGCCAGGCGTTGTAGGCGCGGGCCAGGGCGGCGGCGTAGTCTATCTGAGCGATGACGGGGATCTTGAGGAAGTGGTCCGGGAAGAGGATGCCGATGTCGACGTGGAGCTCATCGAGTTCCCGGCGCATCTGCTCCGCGTCGTGCACCATGCGGGTGCCCTCCTGCCCGGAGGGGAACTTGGCCTCGTAGGCGGTCGTCCCCGGCGAGAAGCCGGGTATGTCTAGATAGAACTCCTGCACGTCCTTTATATTCTCCAGCGCCACCTGCCAGGGCATCTCGCAGTAGGGGATGAGCGCTCCGGGAGATTCGTGGACGTGAACGTCCGCGTCCACGACGAGTATGTCCTCGAGTCTCTCCTTGCGTTCTCTGGACCGGGCTACGGTATCGGTCACCTCTCTGCTTCCTTTCCATCTCTGATGGGGGCGGGGTTCGCGAACCCCGCCCCTTCTTCAGTGCATCGCCCAGCCGCCGTCTATCATGATGGTCTGGCCGGTTATGAAGGAGGCTGCGTCCGAGGCGAGGAAGGCTGCGAGGTTGCCCACGTCTTCGGGTGTACCGCGGCGTTTTAGCGACTGCTGCTCGAGTATACGGCGGTTGAGCGCCTCCTGGTCCGGGTGGACCCTCTCGGCGTCGGTCGGGAAGGCGCCGGGGGAGATGGCGTTCACGGTGATGCCGTCTGGCCCGACCTCGCGGGCGAGCGTACGGGTAAAGCCGATTATGGCGCCCTTCGAGGAGACGTAGTCGAGGAAGCCCGACCAGCCGATAAAGAACGTTATAGAGGCTACGTTGATGATGCGTCCCTTGCCCCGTTCTCTCATGCTAGGGTAGGCGGCCCTGGCGCACAGGAAGTAACCTTTCAGGTTCACGGCCATTACCCGGTCCCACTCCTCCTCCTCGATCTCCGTCCACGGGCGCAGCGGGTAGATGGCGGCGTTGTTGACGACTATGTCTATGCCGCCGAGCTCCGATATCACCTTCTGCGCCACAGCATCGACTGAAGCCTTCTCAGAGACGTCAGCCTCGAGCGCGATGCAGCGGCCCGACTGCGCAAGCTGCGCGACCCGTTCGGCTTTCTCCAGCGACCGGTCCACCGCGGCGACCGCTGCGCCGGAGGCGGCGAGCGTCGCGCAGATCCCCTCGGCGAGGCCGCCACCGCCGCCGGTGACGATCGCCACCCGTCCTTCCAGAGAACCAGCCACGCGCCGAACCTCCCTGTTGCCGCCCACCGAGACGGTGCGAGCGGCTCCGCGCGGACCCTTACGCACCCCCGGACGATCATACACGAAGCCGCAGAATCCCAACAATCCTCTTGGAGGCGAGCTGCGGGCCCGTCGTATAAACTCAGTCGGACCGGGAGGACTATCTCGCGAGGAGGTTGTATGGACCGTCGAAACCTGGGCAGCGAAGGACTCGTCGTCTCGGCTCTGGGGCTCGGGTGCATGGGGATGAGCGAGTTCTACGGTACGGGGGACGAAGAGGAGTCGGTAGCTACGATCCAGCGCGCCATTGAGCTCGGCGTTACCTTCCTCGACACGGCGGACATGTACGGCCCGTTCACCAACGAGAGATTGGTGGGCAAAGCTATTCGAGGCAGGCGCGACGAGGTGGTCCTGGCCACCAAGTTCGGCAACGAGCGGCGAGAGGACGGGAGCCGGGTCGGTATCAACGGCAGGCCCGAGTACGTAAAGGAGGCGTGCGACGCCTCGCTCCAGCGGCTCGGCGTGGAGAGCATAGACCTCTACTACC
>DASTQK010000333.1:0-7466 GCA_035761765.1 Rubrobacteraceae bacterium | reverse complement strand
CCCCTCCACCCTGTAGGAGGGATGCCCAGCGGCGACCGCGGACGCCCGGCCCAGGGGACCGTCGGAACTGAGGGGGAAACCTACATCTACCTTCATGGCCCGCAGATTCTAACCTACGGAATAGGGCGGCGAGGGTCTGCTTGGAAAAGCCTTTCTCCACAAGGAACAGTTGAGCGACGATGATGCACGCATAAAGCCTGAGGCCAGAGACAGCGCCGAAGTCGCGAAGCCCGGCTGTGATATTTGACGGTCTTACGCCCAACCTCTCACAGCGCTGCCTAACCCTCGGCTCCCGCCATGGGTGCCGGAGGCTGCTCGAGTGCCACAGGGAACGGCACTAGGAAGGTGCGTTGACCAAAGGGCGGTTCACTCGGTGGTTCGCCCATGGGCACGAGCGGCTGGTCGAAGGTAGCCATGTTTGTCGAACTGGAGAAAAACCCCACAACCCGAAGTGTTTCGTCGCCCACGTTACGCACCGAGTGCGGCACCATGGCCGGCACCAGCGCCATCTCTCCGGCCGAGACTCGACCTTGCTCATCCCCCACGGTAGCCTCGGCCTCACCCTCGACGATCAGCAGTAGCTCTTCTGCGCTGTCGGTGTGGGTTCCGAGCCTGTGACCCGGCTCTACCTCGAAGTAAACCACCGCTGTGCTCTTGGTGCCGGTCGCCGCCGAGAAGGGGAAGTTGGCCTTCGCCCGCACCGTAGGGTCGTTTTCGTACCCTGCCTCCGGCATCTCGAGGTCGCTAAGTCGTACGGTGTACATGCCTCTCTTCCTTCCCGACCCGCTTTCCCTCGGGCGGGTCTCATCCCGTTCCACCACATGCATGATGCCACTTCCCGGAGCCCAGTGCGAAGTTCCGAGAATCCGCACTCTTCCAGGCGCTCGGGTGAACAAGCCTCCGTGGTGATCTTTGGGGCTTTATCGTGTGGCATCTCCGAAGCGTAAACGCACCCGCTTGCGGGGCTCCTCCACGCACGCTACCGTGCCGGAGACCTTTCGAGAGACGAGGAGGCCCCGATGAGCGAGAGCAAACCGCCGGTCTCGACCGGCCGCGGCGACGACGGGACGACCACCCTGCTCGGGTCGGGTCGGCTGGGCAAGGACGACCCGCGCGTAATTACTCTAGGCGATGTGGACGAGGCGAGTGCCTTCCTCGGTCTCGCCCGCGCGGAGGCGACCGGGGAGATCGGGGAGTTGCTCCTGGAGCTACAGCGGCTCCTCTACCGCATCATGGGCGACGTGGCGATGCTCCACGAAGAGAACGCTGTGGGGGAGCGGGATCTCGCCTTCGTCGACGGCGCCCTCGAGGAGTGGCGCGCGAAGACGGAGATCCCCAGAGCCTTCGTAGTCCCCGGCGAGAGCCGGCTCGGGGCCCTCCTCGACGTCGCCCGCACGGTGGTCAGGCGCGCCGAGCGGAGCCTCGTCGCGGCCGGGTACGCGGAAGAGCACCCCTACGCCTTGCGGGTGGTCAACCGGGTCTCCGACCTGCTCTTCGTCGTGGCCCGGGCCGCCGACGGGCGGAGGACGCTCTCCAGGGGTTGAGCCGTAGGGCGCGGGGTTATGATGGACTGGCTAGTGACGATACCTGGAGGAGGAACTCGATGGCTGTAGACTTCGGCGTCTTCGTCCCGCAGGGGTGGCGCATGGACCTGGTCGAGATAGAGGATCCTTTCGAGCAGTACGAGGCGATGACGCGGGTGGCGAGGGTAGCCGAAGGGACAGGGGCCTACGACTCCATCTGGGTCTACGATCACTTCCACACCGTCCCCGAGCCGACCAGGAACACCGTCTTCGAGGCATGGACCATCAGCGCCGGGCTCTCTCGCGACACCGAGAGCATAAAGATCGGGCAGATGGTCACCTGCAACGGCTACCGCAACCCGGCGCTGCTGGCCAAGATATCCTCCACCGTGGACGTGATGAGCAACGGACGTCTGCTCTTCGGTCTCGGCGCCGGCTGGTACGAGCACGAGTGGCGCGCCTACGGCTACGGCTTCCCCGAGGTTCCAGTGCGGATGCGGGCGTTCAAGGAGGCCTGCGAGATCATCCACCGCATGTGGACCGAGGACGGCGTCACCTTCGACGGCGAGTTCTACCAGATAGACGGGCCCATAAACGAGCCGAAGGGCGTGCAGTCCCCCCACCCGCCGTTCTGGATCGGGGGTGGCGGCGAGAAGGTGACCCTGAGGCTCGTCGCCCGCTGGGGCGACGCCTGCAACGTCGGCGGCAAGCCGGAGAGGCTCCGCCACAAGTTCGGCGTCCTGCGCGGCCATTGCGAGGACCTGGGGAGAGATTACGAGGAGATTACACGCTCCACCTCCATCAACGTCTTCTTGCTGGAGGAGGGAGACGACCCGGAGGACGCCACCGCCCTCGCTCGCGGCGCCAAGAGCTACGACGAGTACGCGGAGCAATTCATGGTCGGCACGGCGGATGAGATCGTCGAGCGGCTCAGGCCGCGGGTCGAGGCTGGGGTCAACTACTTTATAACCTACATGCCGCGCGTCGCCTACGAGCCCGGGATGGTCGAGCGCTTCGCCGGGGAGGTTATCCCCGCTTTCTCCTAGGGCCGCGGCCTTGTCCTGGCGGCGTCCGGGGATGTATCTTGGGCCGTCCGATGAGAGAGAGGCTGGCCGACGGTAGCGACGGCGTTCTTCATAGTGCTGACGGTCTTCATGCCCGTCCTGGCAGCCGTCCTGGGGCTGATCCTCGTGCAGCGCGTGGTGCCCCCGACCCAGCGCGCGGAGCACAACGACGTAGCCGGCTTTATCTACGCGGTCGTCGGGGTCGCCTACGCCGTGTTGCTGGCGTTCGTAGCTATCGTGGTGTGGCAGGACTACGACAGAGCCAAGGAGACGGTGGAGAGCGAGGCAAACGAGCTGGCCGGGGTCTACCTGCTCGCCGACCGGTTCCCCGGCTCCTCCGGGGAGCGCGCCCAGGAGCTCGCCCGCTCCTACGCCAGGACCGTCGTGGAGGAGGAGTGGCCGCTGATGGAGGAGGGCGAGTCGAGCGAGCGAGCGAGCGCGCTCTTGCGCGAGCTCAGGTTCAGCATGCTGAACGCCGATACCGGCTCGGGCACGGGTCAGGTGATCTACGACCAGGGACTCACGCGGATGCACGAGGTCTCCGACGCCAGGCGGCTGCGGATGCTGGAGACCAAGGAGGGCCTGCCCGATATCCTCTGGGTAGTCCTCATCTCCGGCGGCGTAATAACCGTGACCTTCACCTACCTCTTCGGGCTCAAGAGCAACTGGGCGCACGCGCTCATGGTCGCCGCCCTGACGCTGGTCATCTGCGGCATTCTCTTCACCATCGGCTCGTTCGAGTACCCCTTCGCCGGACAGGCCAAGATCCAGCCTGACGCCTTCGAGGAGGTGCTGCGCAGCTTCGAGCAGGACTAGAACGCGCCCTAGGCCCGGTAGAGATTCGCTAGGCCGGCTTCTCCACCCACTCCGGGTCCGGGGTGATACGGGGCTCCGGCTTGGGTCCCGGGCCGTCGAGGCCTGTGGAAGAGACCGTCATGAGGACCCGCACGCTCACGTCGTGGTCGCAGAGGGCCTGGCAGGAGAGCCTGACCTGCCCGAGCAGGTCCCGGCTCTCGAGCACCTCCAGCTCGGCCTGCGTCATCTTCTCGGGCTCGCCTTCGAGGTACTCGATGCGGCAGGTGGTACATCGGGCGTACGAGCCGCACCGGTGCAGGATGTCCACCCCGGCGTCCTCCTCGATCGCCAGCACCAGCCGCTTGCCTTCCTCTACGTCGAACGCTCCGGCGCCCTCGACCTCGAGCTTGGGCACGGGTCCCTCCTTTAGCATTCAGCTTCGAGCTCTCATACCGCTGGCGCGATTCTAACCGAAAAAGGACCGGCTCTCGCCGCAGCCGGCGTCGAGCCTCTGCACCGGAGCGGCCCGGGCCTGACCGCTGATAGCTGACGGCTATCTCAGGATAGTCTAAACTTCCTCCGCGCCGCGAAAGGGGGTTGGGTTTGGATCATGGGCCGCCTTCGGTAAAGGTAGAGAGACCCTGGGGCAAGTTCGAGCAGTACACCCACAACTTGCCGTGCACGGTAAAGATCATCACGGTCGCCCCGGGCGGCATCCTCAGTCGCCAGTACCACGATAAGCGCGACGAGCTCTGGGTCGTCCTCGACCGGGGCGCTTGTGTGGAGCTTGACGGCACGGTCCACTACCCCGAGCCAGGGGAGAAGCTCTTTATCCCTCGCGAGACGGTCCACAGGCTCTCCGCGCCGGCGGGCGGAGACCCGGTGAGGATACTGGAGATCTCATTCGGTCACTTCGACGAGGACGACATCGTCCGCCTGGACGACGTCTATGGCCGCGCGGGACCGTGATGGGCCCTACCGCAATCCCCGGGTGAACCTCGGGGGAGAAGAGGAGCCGCGCCGCGAGCCGCGCGAGCGTTCTTTGCGCCTCTCTCCCCTGCTCGTGCTCTTCGCCCTCCTGCTGCTGGCGCTCCTCGCTGTAGGGGCCCTGCTGGTGTGGAGGTCCCTGGGCGACGAGCTCTCCGGCACCAGCGTGGCGAGGGACTCCGTGGACTCGGGGCCGGAGCCGCGCGTCCGCGTCGCCAACGGCGCCGGGAAGGTGCGGGTCGAGGGCGTGGAGGGGATCGAGGCGGTCGAGTACGAGGTAACGAGGTACGCCCTGGGTCCCGACCCCGCCACCGCCAAGCGGAGGGCCTCCGAGGTGCCCGTTGACCTCTCGCGCGAAGACTCGACGCTCGTGCTGCAGACCGACGGGGGCCGAGGCACCGGCGCCGACTACGAGCTCCGGGTCCCGGTTCGCGGCGCCGTCGAGGTCGAGGCAGGGGCGGGTGACGTGGAGGTGAGCGGTGTCTCGGGCGAGGTCAGGGTTGTGGCCGAGGCTGGCGACGTGACGGTGCGGGGCGCCGGCAGCGACGTGGCGGTCGAGGCTCCGCAAGGCGATGCCGCCGTTGAAGACGTGAACACCGATACGGGCCAGACCGAGCTGGAGGTGGGCGCGGGCGACCTCGCGCTGCGGGACCTCATCGTAGGCACCCTCGAGGCCAGCGTCGAGTCGGGGGACGTCACCCTCTCCGGGCGCTTCTCCGGGAGCGGCAGGATCTTCGTCGAGACCGGCAACATAACCGCGAACCTCCCGCCCGAGGACACGCGCGAGCTGACCCTGGAGACGAACGTGGGCAACGTCGTGCGCGAGACCCCGACCGAGAACAACTCCCGCAAAGAAGGATCCTAGTGTTCCGGCGGCGCCGGGCGGAACCCTCCGTTCACCACTCCCCGGAGGACTTCTGGGGTGCCTTGAAGGAGGTCTGGTTCGCCCCACGCCGCTTCTTCGAGCGTCTCGACCCCGAGGGCGGTCTCCTCAGGCCGGCGCTCTTCGCCTCGATCGTGCTCTACCTGAACCTGCTCCTGGAGGCCGCGCTGCAAGCCGTCTGGTTGGGGGAGTTCAATTTCGCCCTGATCTACGCGCCCTTTCTCGGTCTCGTCGTCGCCCTCGTGCTGGGACCGCTGCTCGTAGCCGGGCTCTCGATCCTCGTGCTCGTCGTCCTCGAAGGGGCGCCCTCGCGCCGCGGCTTCAGCCCCGTCTTCAGGGCCCTCGGGTACGCCAGCGGGATCGGGGCCGTTCTCTGGGTGCCCTATGCCCCTCTCCTCGCGATCCCCTACGGTGCCCTCGTCGCAACCGTAGCCGTGAAGGAAGCGCTGTATATCTCCTGGAGAAAGGCCGCGGCGGGCGCCCTCATCCCGCTCTTGGCCGTGCTCCTGATACTGTTCCTCCTCACCGGCCCCGGAGAAGCTCTCGGGTACCTCCTCAACCCGCCTGGCAGTTGATTGGCGCCAGGGGGGCGGTCGGTTGGGGGTGCTTCGTGGGTCTTGGGCCTGATGCCTTCAAGGCGACAACGATTCGAGCGCGAGAGCGGTCAGCAACGCGGATCCGCGCGGCAGTATCTCCTCGTCGAAGGCGAAGGTGGACGTATGGAGGCCCGAGACGTCCTCTCCGACGCCGAGCCAGATGAAGGCGCCTGGGATCTTCTCCAGGAAGTAGGCGAAGTCCTCGGCTCCCATCGAGGGGCTCGCAAGCTCTATGGCATTCTCCTCGCCGAGTAGGTCACCGGCCACGCCCAGGGCGCGCCACGCCGCGTACTCGTCGTTCACCGTGACGGGGTAGGAGAACTCGTAGTCGAAGCGCACGTCGCCGCGCATGCCCTGCGCGACGCCGCGGGCGAGATGCTCTATACGCTCGGGCATCCTCCGTCTCAGGTTCTCGTTCAGGGTGCGGACCGTCCCGCCGAGACGCGCGGTCTCCGGGATGATGTTGTAGGCGGTTCCGGCCCCGATCTCCCCGACCGTCAGCACCGCGGGCTCGACAGGATCGACCTCCCTCGAGACCACGGTCTGGAGTGCCGTCACGATCTGAGCCGCCATGGCGATAGCGTCAGCCGTAAGGTGCGGCATAGCGCCGTGCCCCCCGGCGCCACTGACCGTCATCTCGAAGGCGTCGGCGGCGGCCATGATGGGACCGGCCTTGGTCGCCGCCCTCCCGAAAGGCAGCCCGGGCCAGAGGTGCAGCGCGAAGATGGAATCCACGTCGTCTGCGACCCCCGAATCGACCATGACCTTGCCGCCGCCCTCACCCTCCTCGGCCGGCTGGAAGAAGAACCTGACCGTCCCGTTCAGTCTGTGACGCATCCCCGAGAGGGAGTGGGCGGCGCCCACCAGCATGCTCGTGTGAGCGTCGTGGCCGCAGGCGTGCATCTTGCCGTCGCTCTCCGAGGCAAAGGGCAGTCCCGTCTCTTCGTGGATGGGTAGCGCGTCCATGTCCGCCCTGAGGCCCACCGTCGGCCCGTCCCCCTCGCCCTCGAGGGTGGCGACAACGCCGTTCTCGGCTACGCCGGTCTGTATCTCGAGGGGGAGGCCATCAAGCGCATCGAGCACCTTCGCCGCCGTCTTCTCCGTGTCGAAGCCGAGCTCTGGCTCCCTGTGGATATCCCTCCTCAGGGCGACGATCTTCTCGCCAAAGCCCTCGCGCACCCCTCTCTCGAGACCTTCGAACCTCTGGACCACGCTCATCTCTCGCTCCCTTCCACGCGGTTCTCTCAGTCTACAGCGTTTGGCGGCGAGCGCAGGCTCGCGCCGCTCACACCCCCGGCGACCAGATCGTCGGCTCCAGCGACAGGCGGCCAGGGTCGAAGCGCGAGAGCAGGTCGGCGGGGGTAGGCTTCTCCCCACGCCCGGCCAGGCCGAGCGAGCGCGCCATCCACGCGAGGAACTCCTGCGGGCACCGGCCGAGCGGGCGAAGAGCCAGGCCAGAAGGACAGTGCGCAGGTTGCCAACGTGCAGAGGTCCCGTTGGGCTCGGAGCGAAGCGCCCATCGGAATCCGAGAATCGGTTAGCTGCTTCCCGAGAAGCTCCCAAAGCCGCTCTGTGCTATCCCGGTAGCGCCGGTCCTTCGCCCGCGCCTCGACGTATG
>DASTQK010000332.1:0-3373 GCA_035761765.1 Rubrobacteraceae bacterium | reverse complement strand
ACGAGGGTCGGGCCTTCTCCTTCCTGCGCCGCATCTACGAGGGCCCCGGCGGGATCCCCTGCTACCACCCTGGTCTGTGGCCGCTCTTCCAGAATGGCTTCGAGCTCACCAGCCCGGTCTTCTAGCTCTCCTCCGGCTTTTCCTGCCGCCTCACCGGATTCCTGCGATTGCCGTGGCTCGACGTGAACCAACATCATCCGGGCACCGAAGAGCTTCCCCAGGCTCGCGGCAAGCCACGCCGCCCTCCTCGCGTCCTCGGAGAAGTCATCGCCCGCGACCACCCGGCTCGGCGGCCAGATGTTCTCCCCGCACCGCACCACCAGGACGGCCCGCTGCGAGCGGTGGACGATGTCGTCGGAATGGCTGCCGATCAGGATGCGTCTCATGCCCCGCAGCCCACGGCTTCCCACCACAATCAGGTCGACGTCTAGCTCCTCGCCGAGCCCGATGACCTCGTCGGTGGTGCGTCCCCCTCTCAGGTGAGCCTGAGCAACGGCGCCCCCCGCCTCCTCTATCTTTCGCACCTGCTCGTCGAGGATCTCCTGCCCCTGGTGCCTGAGCTCCCGCTTTACGTAGCCGTGGCGGTAGGGACCCGGAACGTCGTGCCAGACATGCACCACGTGCAGCTCCGAGCCGCTCTTGCTCGCGAGGTCTGTTGCCGCCTGCGTAGCCTGGGCTGCGTCCTCAGAGCCATCGGTGGCCAGCAGGATCTTCGTCGGGGCACCGTCCATCCTTATCTCCTTCCACTTCTGTTGTGAGGCCACCGGAGGACGGAGTCTAACCCCTCCAGCTTCTGTGTGGTGAACGACGAGCAGATGATAACCCCGAACGGGGTGCCGCATCGACATGGCCCATCTCCTTTACGGACGGGCTGCGGTAGACGCAACGAGCCTGCCACAACCAAACCTACTTATGGCGGTCTCGCCCGTCGCGTCAGGCGAACGCGAGTGGCCGGCCGGGGGCAAGAGCCCCGTAGTGACGACCGGGCCTTCCGCCCCGAGAGACGGATGGCTACTCCCCACATCGCAACTAAAATATCATATGTGCGTTCGGTGGTCAATAGACGAGCTACCGGCTATCGCGGGCAACGCCGGCCGGTCCCTCTGTTCGACCGGCACTGGTCGCATCCGGCGGTGTGGCGGTGAATCGCTTCCCACCTTGCATCGGTCCGCGAACGGGCGCCGGTGCTAGAATCTCGTGACGCAAGAGGCTCTTTGCTGAGCCGGGTCTGAGGAGGAACACATGAGCGGGGTCACTTCCGGCATCCACCACGTCACGGCCATCTCGGGCGAACCGCAGCGCAACGTGCACTTCTACGTCGGCCTGCTCGGCTTGCGGCTGGTCAAGAGGACCGTCAACTTCGATGACCCGGGCACGTACCACCTCTACTACGGAGACGGGGCCGGCTCACCCGGCTCCATCATGACCTTCTTCCCCTGGGGCGACGCCCCCAGAGGCAGGATAGGCGCGGGCCAGCTAACCGTAACCTCCTTCTCCTTCCCCGCCTCCTCTCTCGGATACTGGACCGAGCGTCTCGTGGAATCCGGGATACGCTTCGAGAAGCCCGAGGACCGCTTCGGGGAGACGGTGCTCCGCTTCCCCGACCCCGATGGCCTGCGGCTCGAGCTCGTCGCCTCCTCCGACGACCGCCGCGAGGGCTGGTCCGAAGGTCCGCTGCCGCCCGAGCACGCCGTCAAGGGCTTCCACCACGTCACACTCCTCTCGAGGGTCCCTGGGAGCACCATGCGACTCATGACGGAGACTCTAGGGTTCAGGCAGACCGGTGAGGCCGAGGGCCGGACCCGCTTCGAGGCCGGCGACGGCGGGCCTGGCAACACCGTGGACGTCGCGAACGGCTCGGAGTTCCCGCGCGGCACGATGGGCGTCGGGACCGTGCACCACGTCGCCTTCAGGGTTCCGGACGAGCAGGCGCAGCTCGAGCTGCGCGAGAAGGTCGCGGCCCTCGGTTACGACGTCACGCCCGTCCTGGACCGCAACTACTTCCGCTCCATCTACTTCCGCGAACCCGGCGGGGTGCTCTTCGAGATCGCCACAGATCCGCCCGGCTTCACCGCCGACGAGCACCCCGAACGCCTCGGCGAAAGCCTCAAGCTCCCACCCTGGCTCGAGCCAAGGCGGGAGCAGCTCGAAGCGGTACTGCCTCCCCTGAGCGTTCCAGCGGTGAGCCGTTGAGCGCCCGCGAGCCCGGCTTCGCCCACCGCTTCTTCCCCGGTGAGACAGGCGCGACCTTACTACTCCTGCACGGGACCGGCGGTAGTGAGGACGACCTCGTCCCGCTCGGTAAGCAACTCGCTCCTGAAGCGGCCATCCTCAGCCCCAGGGGGAAGGTCTCCGAGTACGGCGCAGCGCGGTTCTTCAGACGCCTCGCCGAGGGCGTATTCGACCACGAAGACCTCGTCTTCCGCACCCACGAGCTGGGAGAATTCATAGAAGCCGCATCAGACGAGTACGGCTTCGACCTCGGCAGGCTCGTAGCGGTCGGATACTCCAACGGGGCCAACATCGCGGGTAGCCTGATGCTCTTGCACCCCGGCCTCCTGCGGGCAGCGGTTCTCTTCCGGGCGATGGTGCCCTTCGAGCCCGAGGAGGTGCCGGATCTCTCCGGCATGCCCGTCTTTCTAGCTGCGGGCCGGAGGGATCAGATGATCGCTCCGCAGAACACCCAGCGCCTCGTCGAGATCCTCACAGAGGCAGGCGCCGACCTGGATGTTCGCTGGCGCGACACGGGGCACGGACTGACCTACGAGGAGGTTGCGGAGGCGAAGGAGTGGCTCTCGAGGGTGTTGGCGAAGCTGTCCTGAAAATAAGTCAAGCGAAGAAGGGGAGGATCCCTTGAAGGCTGACGACGTTCTGGATTTCTGGTTCGGACGCGAGGGGGAGCCCGGCTACGGCGGATTCCGCGAGGAGTGGTTCAGGAAAGATCCCGCATTCGACCGGGAGGTCCGGGACCGCTTCGAGTCGCTCTACGAGGCGGCGGCGGCGGGTGACCTCGAGAGCTGGCGCGAGGACGCGCGGAGTTGTCTGGCGCTCGTGATCCTGCTCGACCAGTTCCCACGCAACATGTTCCGGGGCGAATCCAGGAGCTATGTCACCGACAAGAAGGCGCAAGAGATCGCAGAGTACGCCGTGGATCACGCCCTCGACCGCGAGCTACCCGAGTTCCAGCGTATGTTTTTCTACATGCCCTTCATGCACAGCGAGAACCTGTCGCACCAGCGACGCTCGGTCGAGCTGTTCCGCGGGCTGGGAGAAGGCGATGCCAAATCTTACGCCGTGCGACACATGGAGATCGTCGAGCGATTCGGGCGTTTCCCTCACCGGAATGATGTCCTCGGGCGGTCCACTACCCCGG
>DASTQK010000331.1:0-3565 GCA_035761765.1 Rubrobacteraceae bacterium | reverse complement strand
CCAAAACCTCCTCGGCGGCGTAGCCAGTCGTCCTCTCGAAGGCGGGGTTTACGTACACAATTGGGTCGTCAGGCTGATTAGGATCAGAGATCACGATAGAGTTGGTGCTGGCGGTCACCGCCCTTTCGAGCAAACGCAGTTTGTCAGGACCGTCCACTGGCTGCCCTCATTCGCAATTCCACTCTCGGCACGTCGGCCATCAAACAATGTCCTACTTTATACACCTTGGGAGCTGGCTCTCACCAGATGATGAGTCATCGGCGCCGCGCGAGTGTTCCTGAGCAATCATCCGAAAGTGACGCTGTCACTGTGTAAGACAGATTGGTGCGAAAGCCCTAGATGCAATTACCCAACCCTAACTAGTCGGGAAGACCGATGGCACCCGGCCGTGCCCAGAGCATACTCGTTTGCAGGATGATTGGCCTTGCGTACACCCAGCAGCAGTAGGAGAACTGTGACCATGATCAAGCAATACGATCAATCATCGGTACCCACCGCGGGGCATCGGCACCTTTCTCTCGAAGATTTTGAGAGGGCTGGCGTACGGGTGGCCGAGCGACGCTTCAGAGCCAGGGATACCATCTTCGCACCAGGCGATCCCGACGAACAGCTCTACTTCCTGCTAGATGGTAGCGTGCGCCTCTACAAGATCTACGCCCAGTACAAGGAAGCCACGGTCGCGCTGTTGAAGGACGGGGGCGTCTTCGGGGAGCTCACGCTCCAGCAGAGATCACACCAGAACACCTTCGCCCAAGCCCTTACCGACGTCCGGCTCCTAAGGGTGAAGAAATCCGCCCTCGAGGAGGCCATAAGGCGCCATCCGGAGTTTGCCACGAAGCTCATTTCCTCCTTCTCCGAGCGTCTCAGGCACTCGGAGGAGGTGATCGAGAGTCTCCTCAACCGGGAGGTTGCGGCACGGCTGGTGACGTTGCTAGTGAACCTTGGCGAGCGCTTTGGGGAGGCGGAGGGGTCGGGCACGGTGGTGCTGAAGGTGCGCCTCACCCACCAGGAGTTGGCGAACATGATCGTCTCTACGCGTGAAGCCGTCTCGAAGGTGATGAGCGAGTTCCAGCGCGCAGGTCTCATCGAGGTACGCAACCGCAGGATAGCCCTCTTACCGCAGCTGACGAAAATCCGCCTTGGTGATCCCTCCTGGAGCCCGGGCGCGGCCGCATGAACGAACTCCTAAACGTCGAGGAGGTGACGCGCAATGCGCGACTAACGCGACTCGTAAGGCGCAAGTTTTGTTGACTATTACGACACTACGCGATCTGTAAACCCGATCCAAGAGGAGGTTCACGTTGGGCAACAACACTCGTAGGGTATTCGTCTTGGGACTCACGCTGCTGCTGGCGCTCGCGTTGGCCGCACCGGCCATCGCCCAGGGCGGGGAGGCGCAGGTGCGGGTGGCGCACCTCGCGGCCGACGCCCCAAATGTAGACGTCTACGTCAACGGCGAGCCGGTGCTCACCGACGTTGCCTACACCACGATATCGGACTACTTGCCGCTCCCGGCCGGCACCCAGCAGGTGACCGTCTACGCAACAGGCGACACCTCCAGCCCAGTAATCGACGCGCCCGTCGAGGTGGTGGCTGGCGGTGCCTACACCATCGCGGCCGTAGGTCTGGTTGCGGACGGTTCACTCACCGCGCAGGTCTACGAGGACGACCTGAGGGCTCCCGCCGCCGGTAACGCTAAGGTGCGCGTCGTCCACGCCTCGCCGGACGCCGGACCCGTGGACGTGGTCCCGAGAGGCGGCGCTCCGCTGGTCGAAGGCCTCACCTTCCCCGACGCCACGCCCTACGCCGAGGTCCCGGCGGGCACCTACACCCTCGACGTCAACCCCGCGGGGACGAACGACACTGTCCTGACGGTCCCGGACGTCGCCCTCGCTGACGGTGGGGTCTACAGCGCCTTCGCCGTGGGCACCGTCTTCGCCGATAGCCTTCAAGTCCTCCTCGTACAGGACAACGCCGGCGGATCCGCGGCCTCGGCCAGCGCGAGCGCGCCGGCCAGCGCATCTGCAAGCGCCTCAGCGAGCGCTTCTGCGGAGCACCTGCCCGACACCGGCGGCACGTCGGTGGCCCTGCCCGCCGCGCTCACGCTGATGGGTTGTGGGATCGGGGCACTGCTCTTGGTGCGGCGCCGCGTTACTCAACAGTAGCAGATATCACCCCGCCCGAAGGGAGGGCCGGCGCCCCACGGCTCCGCCCTCCCTTCCCCTTTGTCGGACGAAGGGACTTGCGTGCAGGTTCTCGGAAGTAGGAAGGCGAGCGGTGTTGGCTCTGTGCCCCGGGAAACCACGGTCCTAGACGGCTCCTTTATTCGTCGCCGCCGGAGAGATGGTGCCCAGGGAGGACACCGAGAGCCTCTTCGAGCCCTCCGCGGCCGAGGTCCAGGTTACGTGGCAGCGGACCGGAGACGGCCTGGCCAGAGAAGATGTCGAGGAGGCCAAACAGTGGATCTCTCGGTCGGTGCATGGAGAATCGGCCGGTTTGAGGTAAGCACGGATCCTGAACCTGCCTGAAGCCGCACCAGAGGACCTGCGTGAGATCACGCGGCGCATACGGCCGGACTATGAGATAGACACGCCGGAGGTGCACGAGAAGTTTCTCCCCGTACGGCAAGTCGTGGAAGCGGGTCTCCGCGTGGATGACGTCTGACCCTGTTCGGCACGTCCGATGGGATGTCGCCGCGCTCTCCTAGTAGAATGTGCATCTCCAGCTACCTAGATTGACGCCATGGTGGAGAAAGTGCACGGTGCTTGAGAGTGCGGACGACCGCCAGCGGTTCGCCGGCCATGAGACGTCGGCTGGTCGCGTGACGACGCCACGGAGGACCTGGTGACCGGGCACGGCCAAAGGTCCGGCCGGTGGCGTGAGGGACTCGAAGCCGATCACCGTTCGAAGGAGGTGCAGCGCCGGCTGGCGGAGCGCCGTCGTCCGAGCTACCTCGGTGACGCCATCCTGGGCGGCATAGACGGATGCGTGACGACGTTCGCCGTGGTCGCAGGGGCCGTCGGCGGTGGGTTCTCGAGCGTCGTGATCATCGTGCTCGGGGTCGCCAACCTGCTGGCCGACGGGTTCAGCATGGCGGTCAGCAACTACCAGGGCACCAAGAGCCAGCTAGAGAGGGTCGAGGAGGCCCGCCTGAGCGAGGAGCGCCAGATCGAGGAGATCCCCTCCGGCGAGCGCGAGGAGGTGCGCCAGATCTTTGCCGCCAAGGGCTTCTCTGGCGAGACGCTGGAGAGGATAGTCGAAGTGATAACCAACGATCGCAGACTATGGGTGGACACTATGCTCGCCGAGGAACTCGGTCTCGAGGTCGAGGGCCCGAACCCCTATAGGGCCGCGATCGCCACCTTCGTGGCCTTCCTCGTCGTAGGCATCATACCGTTGGTTCCGTTCTTGCTTCCGGACCTCCTGACGAGCATCCGCTTTCTGGCGAGCGCGGTAGCGACAGCGGTGGCCTTCTTCAGCGTCGGCGCAGCCAAGGGGCTGATCCTCAGCCGCTCAGCGCTGCGCTCGGGCCTGGGGACGTTGCTCACCGGTGGCACCGCGGCGG
>DASTQK010000330.1:0-2831 GCA_035761765.1 Rubrobacteraceae bacterium | reverse complement strand
TGCTTCAAGGCCTCCCTCAACTCCGCAGGACTCTTCACCACGAACGAGCAGTCCAGATTTGCCAGCACGCGCGCCATCCAGTCGAGGTCGGAGGTCGAAGACCGCAGGATGACACCGCAGGACGTCTCCCGGAGGGCGGTGCCGATCGAGGGCACCTGCCGGCGCGCCTCTCCGATACCCGTCTCGAGCAGCACCTCGACCGACCAGCGGTCCTCCTGCATGGTCGCGAGCGACTCGAGCACCCTTTCCGGCGTGTCGAAGCCGGGAGGGCGCTCGAAGGTCTCCGAGAGCGCCTGAGCCTCCAGCACCCTGTCCAGCCTGAAGAGGCGCCTGCCACTCCTGAGGTGGCAGTAGCCGACCGTATACCAGTAGCCTTCCTTGTGGATCACCGCGTAGGGGTCCACTTCCCGCTCGGTCTCCTCCGAGGGCCAGGAGCGGTAGCGCATCCGTACTCGCCTCCGCTCCCGCACGGCCTCGCTCAGCGTCACGGCTACCTCCTCGGCCGGGAGACTCGCAGGGGCGGTGGCCGCGGGCACCACGGTCTGCTCGAAGACCCGCACCCGCTCCCGCAAGGCATCGGGCATCACCCTCTCCAGCTTCGCGAGCGCCCCTTCGACCGCAGGCGCGGCCCCCGAGAGACCGAGCCTGCGGGCCGAGAGCAGGCCGAGGGCAAGCGCGAGGGCCTCCTCGTCGGTGAACATCATCGGCGGCAACTTGAACCCGGGCCGCAACGCGTAAGCCCCGTACCTCCCCCGCTCGGCCTCCACGGGCACCCCCATCTCCTTGAGCATGGTCACGTAGCGGCGGACGGTCCGCTCCCCCACCTCCAGCCGCCTCGCCAACTCATTGCCCGTCATCCGCCCGCGCGCCTGCAACAGCTCCAGCATCGAGAGCAACCTCGTCGTCGGACGGTAGCCGTACACCCTCTCGACCTCCCGAAAACCTCGAAGATCCTACACCCAATCAGGAACAATTATGACCGCTTTAGCCGGTACTCTCACGCGGTAGGCGAGCGAGGGAGACGAGCGGCGTGCACGAGTGGTGGGCAACGCAGTTCACAAGGGACCGGACCGCCGGGCTACTGCAGGAGGCGGAGGAGCGGAGGCTCGCGCGGCTGGCCGCCGGAAGGTCGTCGCTGCGGGCGCGTCTGGCGCGGCGGCTCTTCGGGTTCGCGGTGACCCTGGAGCGCGAGGAGACCTGGCGAGCTGTGTGGGAGAGGCTGGAGGCGCCCAGGCACCCGTGAGCCGGTCTCTGGAGGGCATCAACGGCTACATGCTCGCCTCTGGTGGGGTCCTGATCCTTTTCGGGCGTGGGGCGGATGGAGGGTGAGAGCGGTGATCTCCGGCCGGCACAAAAAGCGGAGGCGAGCGTGGACGAACCCGATGCCGCGGTTGGTGTGCTGGATCATGCCCCTAACGTCGTAGAGCCCCCTGGTGTAGCGCTGCGAGAAGGGGGGCAGGACCAGGCGCTGCAGGAACGGGACCGCCACCTGGCCGCCGTGCGAGTGACCGGAGAGCTGCAGGTCGAAGCGCCTGGTCGCGGAGCTCACGTCGGCGAAGTCCGGCTCGTGGGCTAGCAGTATGGCCGCGCCCTCCTCCGGCAGCTCCCGGAGCACGAGATCCAGGCGGCTCTCTCCCTCCATGACGTCGTCTATGCCTGCGATGTGCAGCGCCGCATCGCCCCGCCTCAGCGTGCGCACGGAGTTGACAAGCTCCGTGATCCCACCCTCCCGCATGCACCGCCGCACGAGCTTGACGTCCGTCAGGTAGTCGTGGTTGCCGAGGATAGCCACGCAGCCGTCGCGCGCCCTGAGACCGCGCAACGCCTCGACGAGCCGTCCAGCGTCGAACTCCTTCGCCGAGTAGCTCGCGAAGTCGCCGGTAATGGCGACGAGGTCGGGTTGCTGCTCGTTAACCCTCCCTACTATGCGGTGCAGACGCTCGGGCTTCGACCAATCGTCGAGATGGAGGTCTCCGAACTGGACGATCCGGTATCCGTCGAACTCCGGCGCGAGCCGGGGCAGGGTTAGCTCCACGGGCCTGACCTCCACCCGGCGGGTCTCGACCTCCCGCGCGTAGAGAAGGCCGCCCGCCCCCAGCAGCGCCGTCGCCGCGAACACCCGCTTCACGCCGCGACCGGCCACTTCCGGTGCCTCCCTAGATCCTTTCGAGAGCTTCGCGGATAGGCATCTCGCCGGCCAGGATATCGAACGTCTTGCGGTGCGTGCTCTCCATCTCGAGCGCCTCGGCGAAGGTGCGGGCCACGTCGGAGCGGCTGATATCCCCCCGCCTGCCCAGGGACTCGGCGGCCTCGATCCTGCCGGTCTCCTCCTCGTCTGTCAGGCTCCCCGGCCGGATGATGGTGTAGTCGAGCCCGCTCTCTCGCAGCCGCTCGTCGGCGCGAGCCTTGGCGCGCAGGTAGGGCCGCATCGGCTCGGGACCGCCCTCGGGATCATCCGCTCCCATAGAACTGAGCATCAGGTAGCGGCGCACGCCGTTCTGCTCCGCCGCCTCGACGAGCTTCACCGCGCCCCCGTAGTCCATCGTCTCCTTGCGGGCGGCTCCGCTCCCGGGTCCGGCACCCGCGGCGAAGACTACCGCGTCGCAGCCCTCCACCGCCCCTCCGACGGCCTCCACTCCCTCTTCTTCGAGGTCGATTAGCACGGGCTTTGCGCCGTCCGCCTCGACGTCGGGCATCTGCTCCTCCTTGCGGACGAGTCCCCATACCTGGTGCCCGCTCTCGGCGAGCATTTTCACCAGCCGCCGCGCTGTCTTGCCGTGCGCCCCCGCTACGAGAACCTTCATAGTCACTTTCCTTCCTGGACGTTAGCT
>DASTQK010000329.1:0-3882 GCA_035761765.1 Rubrobacteraceae bacterium | reverse complement strand
CGGCGAGGCCGAAGTAGAGCATGGTGAGCTTGGTCAGGAGCCCAAGACCGGCGACGAGGCCGAACACGACCCAGAGCCGGGGTCGATCCCGCTTCAGGATGATGACCAGGATGTAGGTCCCCAGCACCCAGAAGAGCTGGTCGAATGAGTCCATCGAGAGCCAGGTTGCGAAGACAAGGAGGGACGGGGCTACGAGGGTCGCCAGCGCGGCGAGCCCCTGCGCGAAGGTGCCGCCGCCCAGCTCACGCGCGATGAGGCCCGCCAGAACGACCACGGCGGCGCCGGCCAGCGCGGGGAAGACGTGCAGCGCGGGGAGCGAGTCTCCGAACAGAGCGCGGGTGAGAGCTGCGACGAGCGCCACCAGCGGCGGGAAGTCCACGTAGCCGAAGTCGAGATGCTCGCCCGCGGCGACGTAGTAGAGCTCGTCCCTGAAGTAGCCGTAGTTGTCCGCCGTAAAGAGGTGCACCAGGAGCTTGAAGAGCCCCAGGTAGAGCAGGACCGCAGTCGCCCCGAAGAGCGCCAGCCCCCGAGATGGCCGTTCCCGCGCAGGTTCGCTCACAGGCGAATTATCCTACGCAACCACCACGCAAGCCGGAGTTGGGAAACCCTAGCCGTCGAGTTCCGCGAGCAGACCGTCCACGTCGAGCGGGCGGGTGACCATCGCGAGCTTGCCTTCCGTGTCGCGCGGCCATTGATCCTCCGGCCGGTCCGCCGCGAGCTCCACGCCGTTGTCGTCGGGGTCGCGCAGGTAGAGCGCCTCGGAGACGCCGTGGTCTGAGGCGCCATCTATGGGGTACCTGGCGTCGAGCAGCCAGCGCAGGGCCTGCGCGAGGTCTCTCCTCGACGGGTAGAGGATGGCGAGGTGGAAGAGCCCGGCAGCGTTCCTCGCTGCCGGCGATGCGTTCTTGCTCATCCAGGTGTTCAAGCCGATGTGGTGGTGGTAGCCGCCGGCCGAGAGGAACACCGCGTCTTCGCCGTACCACTGCGTGATCTCGAACCCCAGGATGTCCCTGTAGAACCACAGCGCCCGCTCGATATTCGCCACCTTGAGGTGGACGTGCCCGATACTGGCCCCGGGGCTTATGATGTGCTGGGCGTGCCTCTCGGTCTCCATCTCTCTCACCTCTGTCCGGTCTAACGGTCCCCCTGATTCTAACCCCGACGGCCGGCCACGTTGACCAGCAAGACGCCGGTGAGCGTCACGACGCCGCCAGCGACGGAGAGGAGAGTAGGCACCTCGCCGAGCCAGATCCACGCGATGAGGTAGGCCAGCACAGGGATGACGTAGAGGAAACTCGCCGCCCGCGCGGCTGGCATGCGGGAGAAGGCGTAGGCGTAGGTAACGTATCCCACCGCCGTCGGAAAGACGCCAAGGTAGATTAGCGTGAGCGTCGTCCCGGCCGTCGCCTCGCCGGCCTGCGCGATCAGCCCGGGGAGGAAGACCAGACTAAAGAGCGTGCCGGCCCAGATCGCGTAGGTGGTGAAAGCCAGAGCCCCGTACTTGCGCAGGTAGGGCTTCTGGAGCACGAAGTAGGCGCTGACGCACAGAGCGGAGAGCAGGATAAAGATCGCCCCGCGGTCCACAGAGAACCCGCTGCCTTCGTCGAGCGAGATGACGGCGGCCCCGGCGAAGCTAAGGCCCATGCCGACCCATCCGAGGAGTCTGAGCCTCTCCCCCAGAAAGAGAACGGCGAGGAGCGAGGTGATGACGGGGGCGGTCGCGATGAGCACGCCCGCCGGACCCGAGGCAACGGTCAGCTCGCCGTAGTTGAGCGACGCGTGGTAGAAGGCAAAGGCGAGTATCCCCAGCCCGGCGATGGCCGGGAGGTCGCTGGGATCCGGCATCCTCATCCGCGTGAGGGCAGCGTAGCCGACCAGCACACCGGACGCCGCGCCCAGACGAAAGAGCGCCACCTGGCCAGGCCCGTACTCCTCTAGCCCGACCCTGATGCTCGCGTACGACGACGCCCAGAAGATGGTGGTGATCACGAGCGCCGCCGGCACGCGCAGGTCGAATCCCGAGCCCTTCACCGGTCCATTCTAAACCGGGTGCCTTTCGCTGGCGCACCGGTGCATCGCTCTCTATACTCAGGCCGCGTTGCACGGGAGCCTCTAGGACGGAGAAGAGTATGCAGACCGACACCCGACACAAGAGCCGCGCCATCGTCGAGGGGCGGGACAGAGCAGGCGCCAGGGCCATGCTCAAGGCCATCGGCTTCGACGACGAGGACCTCGCCAGGCCCATAGTCGGCGTCGCGCACACCTGGATCGAGACGATGCCCTGCAACTTCAACCAGCGGCGCCTTGCAGAGCGCGTCAAGGAGGGCGTACGCGAAGCCGGAGGCACCCCGATGGAGCTCAACACCGTCTCCATCTCCGACGGCGTCACGATGGGGACAGAGGGGATGAAGACCTCCCTCATAAGCCGGGAGGTGATCGCCGACTCCATAGAGCTCGTCGGACGCGGCCACATGTTCGACGCCCTGGTGTGCATCGTCGGCTGCGACAAGACGATCCCGGCGGGCGCGATGGCGCTCCTGCGCCTGGACGTTCCCGGCGTAGTCGTCTACGGCGGCTCGATAGCCCCGGGCCGCTTCCACAACCGCGACGTGACGATCCAGGACGTCTACGAGGCCATCGGCGCCCGCGCCGTGGGCAAGATGAGCGAAGAGGACTTCAAGGACATCGAGGATCACGCCTGTCCCGGCGCGGGCGCCTGCGGGGGCCAGTACACGGCGAACACGATGGCGCTCGCCCTCCAGTTCCTCGGTCTCTCCCCGATGGGATCCGCGGACTCCCCCGCGAACGACCCGCGCAAGGACGCCGTCGCCGCAGACGCTGGCCGCCTGGTGATGCAGCTCCTGGAGCGCGGCCTGAAGCCCACCGACGTCGTGACCCGCGCCTCCTTCGAGAACGCCATAGCCGCCGTCGCCGCGACCGGCGGCTCGACGAACGCCGTGTTGCACCTCCTCGCGCTCGCCCGCGAGGCTGGCATCCCGCTCGACATCGACGACTTCGACCGGGTGAGCTCCCGCACCCCGATCATAGCCGACCTGAAACCCGGAGGCCGCTACGTCGCCGTGGATATGGACCGCGCCGGCGGCGCCCCGCTGCTCGGCCGCCGACTCCTCGAAGCAAGCCTCATAGACGGCAGCCAGCAGACAATGACGGGTAGGACCATCGCCGAGGAGGTCGAGAACGCCGAGGAGGACGAGGGGCAGGATGTGATATCCCCCGCCGAGAGGCCGCTGCGCGCCTCGGGCGGCCTGGTCATCCTGAAAGGCAACCTCGCGCCCGAGGGCTGCGTCGTGAAGGTCGCGGGCTACACCCGCCTGCACCACACGGGCCCGGCACGCGTCTTCGATTCCGAAGAAGAGGCGATGGAGGCCGTCCAGGCAGGCGCGATCGTCGAGGGGGACGTCGTCGTGATCCGCTACGAAGGACCCCGCGGCGGACCCGGGATGCGCGAGATGCTCGGGGTTACGGCCGCGCTCGTCGGACAGGACCTCGGCGAGACGGTGGCCCTCCTGACGGACGGCCGCTTCTCGGGCGCGACCCGGGGCTTGATGGCCGGCCACGTCGCCCCCGAGGCCGCCCACGGCGGCCCCATCGCCGCCCTGCGCGACGGCGATACCGTCACCTTTGACGTGGAGAACAGGACGCTATCAGTAGAGCTTCCGTCAGAGGAGCTGGAGGCCCGCCTGCAGGCGTGGAGGGAGCCCGAGCCGCGCTATTCCACCGGGGTAATGGCGAAGTACGCGGCTCTCGTCTCTTCGGCCTCCGAAGGAGCGGTCACCGACCCCGGGCTCGCGCCTGGCGTGGACGAACGGCTCTAGCCAGCTTGATTAGCGGGTCGCGGAGCTAGCTCTGCGTATCCCGGGC
>DASTQK010000328.1:0-4468 GCA_035761765.1 Rubrobacteraceae bacterium | reverse complement strand
GACCGCCGGTGAAACCTTACTCGTCTGGATGGCTCGACGCCCGCGCCGTCTGGTTCGCCGCTCCGCGTACTGCCGAGCTGCGCCGGGAGCGGGTGTCACCCCCCGGACCCGGCGAGGTTCGCGTCCGCTCCGTCGTCTCCGCGATAAGCCACGGGACCGAGATGCTCGTCTACCGCGGCGAGGTCCCGGAGGGCACCGCGCTCGACCTGCCCACCTTCGCTGGCGACTTCTCCTTCCCGATCAAGCACGGCTACGCGACCGTCGGTCGGGTCCTCGACTCGGGCGACGGTCACCTCTCGCCAGGCGACCTCCTCTTCGTCCACCACCCGCACCAGGAGGTCTTCACCGTCGCGGCCGACCTCCCCGTGCGTCTCCCCAACGGCACCGATCCCACTAGCGGCGTCTTCTTCGCCAACCTAGAGACCGCCCTGAACGTCGTTCACGACACCCCTCTTCGCCTCGGCGAGACGGCGCTCGTCTTCGGTCAGGGTGTCGTAGGGCTCCTGATCACCCAGCTCCTCAAGCGTGCTGGCGCCACTCAGGTGCTAGTCGTGGACCCCATAGAGAATCGGCGGAAGCTGGCGCTGGGGGTCGGGGCGGACGCAGCCTTCGAGCCCGGCGAAGACTCGCGTGAACGCATTCTGGAGGCGACCGGCCGGCGTGGCGCGGACGTTGCTATCGAGGCTAGCTCCTCGGGGGCTGCGCGGCAGGCCGCCGTGGACGCCGTCGCCGCCGAGGGTACGGTAGTCGTCGCGTCCTGGTACGGTACCAAGCCGGTGACCCTCTCTCTGGGGGGACATTTCCATAGGGGGCGGGTGACGGTGCGTTCTTCGCAGGTGGGTAGGATCAACCCGGGGCTCGGGGCGCGCTGGGACCGCGACCGGAGGACCGCGGCCGTGCTAGATCTTCTCCCCCGGTTGCGCCTGGAGGAGCTGATATCGCACCGGATCCCTCTCGAAGACGCTCCGCGGGCTTACCGCCTTGTGGACGAGGAAGCGGGCGAGACGGTCCAGGTTGTCCTGACCCACGGAGGGAGATGAGCGAAGGATGTACGAGGTCTACGTGGCAACACAGTTCGAGGCGGCGCATCGCCTTGTGGGGGACTTCGGTCCCGCGACGAGGATGCACGGGCATACGTACCGGCTGGAGGTGCTCGTACGCGGCGAACGGCTCTCCGAGGACGGCGTGCTCTACGATATCGGGGAGCTCCGCGCCGCGGTGGACGACCTGGCCTCCTCCCTCCACTACCGCGACCTGAACGAGGTGCACGGCCTCGAAGACGCCAACACGACGGCCGAGGCGGTGGCGGATTACTGCTGGGAGAGGCTAGCTCCGCCGTTGCGCGAGGGCGGCCTCGACTCGCTCTGCGTGCGCCTCTGGGAGTCGCCGCAGGTCTACGCCGCCCGCGACTCCGCTCTGGCTTGAGGGAGCCGTGCGCGTCGCCTTCGTGACAAATATAGGCAACATCCCGGGCGCGCCTGTCGAGGCTTTATTCACCCTAGCTCGTAGAAGGTAGGAGATCTCCTAAGGTCAGAAGACCCGTAGCGCCAAGAAGACCGCCAGTACGACAAACAGAAGCCAGACGGCAACGACCACTACCGCTGCTACACGGCTTACGGGCTTCTCGCCCTCTGCTACCTCGCGGGCACTCTCCTGGCACTCCTGCATAACTTCGCGCGGGATCATCTTCGCGGCGATCAGCACGCCGATGGGAACCACCACCATCTCGTCGAGCAACCCTACGCCGGGGATGAAGTCCGGGATGGGATCTATCGGGCTGAAGACGTAGCCCACTACCAGGGCCGCGAAGACCTTGGCGTACCAGGGGGTCCTCGGGTGGCGATATGCCAGGTAGAGGGCATAGGTCTGCCCCGCAAGCTCCCGTGCCCGTTGCTTCCACCACCCCGCGTTCACCTTCCGCACCTCCTTCACGCTTCGGTGGCCGCCAGCCCGGCCGAGCCGTGGTCCGCTGCCTCGTACACCGACTCGGCGAAGGTCTCCAGATCCTCCGGGCAAGCCCCTGTCGCCCGCTCGGCCTCCGCTGCCATAAGTTCATCTATGACATCAAGGTTGGCTTCGTTGTAGACCTCCTTCACCAACCTGCGGATGACGGCCTTGTTCTCTTCCGCCGGCACGACGGACCTCCTTCCGTCGAGCTGCGCGACGAAGGCATCATACTCCCGCACCTGGAAAGATGGGCCGGCCCGTCTAGGCTCCGACCACCGAAGTATCTAGAAGGTAGAACTTCTCAGAAGTTCGCCGCATCTGGCAACGCCCAAGCAATGGCAAAGATCACTCATTTGGGGGATGCTTCGAGTGGCCGCTGCCTGGTAGTGTTTGTAGCATCAGCAGTTACGGCGGAGCCGATGAGGTCCGCCGAGAGACGGAGGTAAGCAGGTAGTGATCCCGATGTAAGCGAAGCTCGACGCGGCGCTTCAAGGGGAGAGTAAGAGGGCACAGGAAGCTTTGGAGGCGCTTAAAGAGCCCGAGAGAGTTAGCCGAAATACCCGTCCTGGTTGAGGATTACATTGCCGAGTTGCCGCAGCTTATCCACGAGGACCCCGAGCGGAAATCAGAGCACCTCAAAGAACCTACCGCAAGCTATCTCTTGGCCTAATCGCCCACAAAGATGGCACCCTCACGATCGGGGACCGTTCATCGGGATGAAGGATAGCGAGTCTTGGAATACCTGCAAAGAGGTGATCCAGTAACATGGGTTCGCCGAAAGTTGCCTTCGTCACGGTTGGGGACACGGACCGCCTGACCGGCGGCTACCTCTATAACGCCAGGGTGCTGGCGGCGTTGCGGGAGAGGGACGCGGAGGTGGAGGAGATAAACCCCTGTGGTGCGTCTCCGGAGGAGCAGGAGGAGGCGGCTAGCCGTCTCGGGTCGAGCTTGGATCCCCGCAAGTTCGACGTTATCGTGGTGGACGCCCTCGCCAGGATCGTCTGCTCGCCGCACCTCGACCGCTGGCGGGAGGAGAGCCCGGTCGTCGCGATGGTTCACGAGTTGCCCAGCGTGGCAGCGTCGGATGCCGCGACCGATGAGGAACTAGAAGAACCGCTGCTGCGCTCCGACCGCCTCATCTCCGTAAGCGATCACGGTAAGTCCATACTCGAAGACCGGGGCGTTGCCGCGTGGCGTATTCGGGTTGTCCGGCCCGGCTCCGACGGCCTATCCAGTGGAGAGGACATCGAGCCACCCGTCCGCGACGATACGGTACGCGCCCTCTGCGTGGCGCAGTGGATACCGCGCAAGGGCATCCTGGATCTGGTCCACGCGTGGACGCTGCGCGAGCGTCCGGGCGCAGCGCTGGAGCTCGTCGGCGAGACGGACGCTGACCCCGGCTACGCGGCGGCCGTGCGCGTCGCCATAGCCGATGCGTCCAAAGCTTCCATCAGCGTGCGTGGTCCCGTTGACGACTCGGCGCTCGCGGCCGCCTACGTCGTCGCCGACGTCTTCGTGCTGCCCTCCCGTTACGAGGGCTACGGCGTCGTCTACGCTGAAGCACTCGCCTACGGCCTGCCGGTCGTCGCGTGCGACGTGGGACCTGTTCCCGAGCTCCTCGGAGATGAAGCCGCGGTGCTTGTGCCGCCGGAAGACGTCGAGGCGCTCTCCGGGGTACTGGACCTCCTCTTGGGCGACGCCGGGCTACGGTCCCGGATGTCCGCCGCAGCCCGCCGCCGCGCCAGGGAGCTGCCCCGTTGGGAAGAGACCTCGGCTGGGTTCCTTGGCGTCCTGCGAGAGGCCGTGGCGGGGCATTCGCGACGAGAGCGGAGCGGGTAGAATCCGGTCGTGGAACGCAGGGACCTCCGCGAACAGAACCGGCTCTCGTGGAACGGGGTGGTGGGCGCGCACGAGAGCCACCGCGGGGATCTTGCCGGATTCCTGCGCGCGGGCGGCAGCACCCTCTTCCCTGAAGAACTCGAGCTTCTGGGGAATATCGAAGGGAGGAGGCTCGCGCACCTGCAGTGCAACTCGGGAGGTGACTCGTTGAGCCTGGCTTCGCGCGGGGCCGTGGTTACCGGTGTGGACATCAGCGACGCGGCTATCCGTCACGCCCGCAGGCTCTCCAAGGAGACCGGTATCCCCGCCCGCTTCGAGCGCGCCGACCTCTACGACTGGCTCGAAGGAGCGGCGCTCGAGAGCTCACGCTTCGACGCCGTCTTCTCGTCCTACGGCATCGTCTGCTGGCTCTCTGACCTGGACGCCTGGGCTCACGGCATCGCGACCATCCTCGAACCTGACGGACGCTTCGTGCTCGTGGACTTCCACCCGGCGGCGGACATGTTCGATGAGCGCTGGAACCTCGCGCGTGCTTACCCCTCTGGCGGAGAGCGACTGCTCCTCGAAGAGGGCGTGGGCGACTACGTGGCCGAGTCCGGCGGCGGTCTCGCGCCGGCCGGCTTTATCGAAGGTGAGCAGGATTTCGAGAATCCTCAGCACGGCTATCTCTTCCAGTGGGGGC
>DASTQK010000327.1:0-6845 GCA_035761765.1 Rubrobacteraceae bacterium | reverse complement strand
GAGCCGCTGGAGCTTCCACCGTGACTTCGGCAGGGTACGCCTCATCGTCATGGACACAAGGGCCGGGCGGGTGCTAGAAGAAGGACACCGCTCGATGCTCGACCGCGAGGAGTGGACCTGGATCGAGGGCCAGGCTACCGGGGACTTCGACCACCTCCTCTTCGGCACCTCCCTCCCGTTCCTCCTCTCTCCCGGCCTACACCACCTCGAAGCGTGGAACGAGGCTGTCTGCGGGGGCGCCTGGGGCCGCCTGGCCACGAAGCTCGGCGAGTTCATTCGCCAGCTCGTGGACCTAGAGCACTGGGCTGCCTTCCACGACTCCTTCGAGGAACTCGCGGCGCTGCTGAGGTCCGTCGGCTCGGGCGAACGCTCGAACGGGAAGCCTCCGGCCTCCGTCGTCGTCCTCTCCGGCGACGTCCACCACGGCTACCTGGCAGAGATGGATCTCGGCGACGACGTGAGGAGCGCGGTCTACCAGTCGGTCGCTTCCCCTCTGCGGAACCCGCTCGGCCTCCCCGAGCGCCTCGCCCTCGGCGCGGGCTGGACGAAGACGGGCGAACGCATCGGCAAGACCCTCGCCCGCCTCTCCGGCGTCGATGAACCGCCTGTGCGCTGGCGCCTGATACACGAGAAGCCCTGGTTCGAAAACCACATCTCCACCCTCGAGTTGCGCCACAGCGAAGCCACCCTGAAGGTAGAGAAGACCAACCCCGAAGACGAGGGGGAGCCGCGACTGTACAAGATACTAGAGCATCGCCTGGCATAGGAGCCCTCAGCAAAGGCTTTAAGCCGACCGAAGGGAGGACAAGTGCAGATCGTTCCATCTAGAGACATGGAGACCCGGCGCGGGCCAGAGGACTGGTTTACCGGAGACGTCTGGCTGGAATCCACGAACGTCCCCAAGCCGGGCGCGGGGCTCTTCCGGGTGCTCTTCGAGCCGGGGGCCCGCACGAACTGGCACACCCACCCCGAGGGCCAGTTCCTCTTCGTCGTCACCGGCGCCGGGCGCGCCGGAACCGAGGGCGGACCCGTCCTCGAGATCGAAGCCGGAGACGTCGTCTACTTCGCCCCGGGCGAGAGGCACTGGCATGGCGCCGGGCCCGACACCTTCATGGTCCACATAGCCATAACTCCGGCCATAAGCACCGAGGGCGGCACCGACTGGCTGGAGCCGGTCACCGACGAGGAGTACTCGCCGATCAACCCCTGATACTTCCCCGATAGCTCGTACTTTCCGCAAACCGCTCTAAAGGCGGGGTCTATCGCGGCCAGTATCACCCCGAGGCGTGGCCGTCCTGGACGTTCTCCTCCGGGATCGGCAGGTTCTCCTTGCGGGCGAAGGTGAAGGTGGCCTGCGGGTCGCGGGCCGAGAGCCTGCCGCCCTCGATCATGGCGAAACGGAACGCGAGCCCGCCGAGGAGCGCAAGGACGGAGGCGAGGAGGCTCTTGCCGCGCGTCTCGCGCCCGGACAGGAGCGCGAACGGGGCGGCGAGACCGCCAACCAGCGTGCCGCCGACGAAGAGCGGCGCGAGCTTCTTCGAGAAGAGGGGCTTGCTCCAGCGGCCCATCTGCGCGAGTGAGGCGGCTATGAGGGCGGCCTCGACCACGAGCGTCATCCGCTCGGCGCGCCGCAGGGCCTCGAGCGTCCGCCTCTCCCCCCAGCCGCCGAGGTGCAGAACGAACGAGACCGCCGAGAGGCCGGTGGATAGAGCCGAAGACAGGAACGTCGGCCCCAAAAGGACGGCATTGCGGGCCCACATGGGCACCGAGGTCATCGCCAGGAGCACCCCCGTATACGCCCCGACGAAGTAGCCGAACGGGAGCGCGAGGACCGAGAGGAAGCGGGCCGGTATCGCGCCCACGAGGCGGGCCAGCACGTTATCCCGGCCCAGCAGGCCGTCCCGCGCGGCCTGGGAGGCGGCCACCGTTCCGGTAAGGAGGCTGAAGACCGTCAGGGCCCAGGTGCCCATGCTCATAGGCGAGCGCCACTTCACGATGCGCAGCATATTGTAGAAGCGCTCGGGGCGGCCGAGGTCCATGATCAGGAGCACGGGGCTCAGGATCATGGTCAGCAGCGTGATGTAGCGGCTCGCGCGCAGGAAGGCCGTGTCGTCGTTGCCCAAAGCTCGGGCTATGGCGCTCGTGACGTGCGCACCAGACCCGATCCCGCCGAGCCAGAAGTAGACCGGGACCTCCCAGGTCCAGGTGTGCTCCTTGATGGGCGGGATGCCGTAGTAGTCGCGTCCGTCTCGCTCGGGGTCGGTCCTCGGGTGGTGCGAGGTCTCTACCCTGCCGTCGGGCGTCGCCCGGGTCGTGTCGGTCATCTAACTCCCCCTCCCGAACGCGAGGGCCACGATCGCCCCCATAACGGCGGCGGCGGCGATGCTCGCGGCGCTCGCCTGGTTGAGCTTGGCCTGCGGCATGAATGGGTGGCGCGGCAGGTTGTAGGTCTCGGGCTCGTCCATCAGGATGAACTTGGAGTGGTTCCCGCCGATCCCGCCGGTGCCGCCGACCTCGGGCGTGCCGTAGACGAAGGCCTGGGTGTAGCCCTTGGCGTGCAGCTCGGCGACGCGCTCCTCGGCCTTTCGCGCGAGATCCTCCACGTCGCCGAACTGGATCGAGTCCGTCGGGCACGCCTTGGCGCAGGCGGGCTCGAGGCCGTCCTTCTGGCGGTCGTAGCACAGGGTGCACTTGAAGGCTCTCCCGTCATGCGGAACCCGCGTGATGACGCCATAGGGGCAGGCCGCGACGCAGTAGCCGCAGCCGTTGCAGACGTCGGGCTGGATGTAGACGTTATCGAACTCGTTGCGGATGATCGCGCCGGTGGGGCAGTCCTGCTGGCAGGGTGCCTCGACGCAATGCTTGCAGACATCGCTCATGAAGTTCCAGCGCCCCAGGGCGTCGAGCTCTGCTCCGCCGGGTATCTGCTCTCGCACCTCCTCAGCCAGGGCGACGAGGTCAACGTCGCCCGTGAGCCTCTTTTTCTTCGGGTTCTCGATAAACGCGACGTGGCGCCAGGTAGTTCCGGAGAGGTGCCCGGTGTTGTCGTAGGAATCGCCGGTGAGCTCGTAGCCGTCGGCGGGGAGCTGGTTCCACTGCTTGCACGCGACCTCGCAGGCCTTGCATCCGATGCAGACGGTGGTGTCGGTCAGGAATCCTGTCGCCATACCGTTACTTCCCTTCTAGGACCTTGCGCCGGATCTCCTCCACCGGCGCGGCCGGGTCGGTGCTAATGCGGAACAACCTGTGGCCGAGAGGCACGTGCTGGGGGGTGAAGATCCTGTCCACCATCCCCGTGCCCTGGTTGTAGTAGACGCCTGGCTCGAGCACCCTGGCGCTCCTTATGGGCTTGAGGTTCTTGTGGGCAGCCTCCGGGTGCTCGACGAGCCAGACCCCGAGGTCCATGAGCTCCTGTTGCATCATCTCCCGGTGCGACGGCTCGGCCTTGTAGGTATCGCTCCCCGTCTCCTCCGCGGTTACCCGCATACCCCTCGGGTTACTCATGCTCTCCTCCGGGTTAGTAGCCAGTAGATAAAGCCCCAGGCTGCGCCGTAGACTGCGTGGTCGATCACGGGCAGCAAGACCTTCGCGCTCTGCTGTTCCCAGGGCGGCGAGTGGACGCCCGCTAGCGGCAGCCAGGTCGACCACCCCGCGCCCCAGACTAGGACCCCCATCGCGGAGCCCACCGCGGTCTCCTGGGCCGGCCCGCCCCTCTCCCGGCGCAGCAGGCCCAGGGCCGTCCCCGTGCCGACACCGTAGGCGACGTGCGCGGCCCCGGTAAGGAGTCGCAGGGCCCTCGGCGACCAGCCCTCCACGAGGCCGAGCTCCTCCGCGCGATCCACGACCTGCATCGGGGCTGTCTCGAAGACCAGCCCCATCCTGCTGAAGGCCTCGCGCAGCCCCGACAAGACGAGCGTGCCCATGGCCCCGCCGAGGGCTCCCGCCACTATCCTCCCCCTCGCGTCTATGCTCCCCTCCTCTATCCGCTCACGCGCGACCCTTCAGGAGGTTCGCGGTGAAGGCCTTCGCCTCGTGGATCGCGACGTTCGCCTCCAGGGAGACCGGCATCAGGTCGTTCACGACGTCGCCCTTGACCAGCCCGTTCGGACCCCAGTGGTAGGGGAGCCCGATCGTGTGCACCTTGCGCCCGTCGAAGCGGAGGGTCGGGATGCGGTCCGAGACAAGCGCCTTGCAGTGGACCTTGCCGCGCGAGGTCTCGATCGTCACCCAGTCTGTGTTGCTCACCCCCTTCTCCTCGGCGAGCTCGGGGCTGATCTCCGCGAAGAGCTCGGGCTGCAGCTCGGAGAGCCAGGGGATCCAGCGGCTCATCGCCCCGCTGGTGTGGTGCTCGGTGAGCCGGTAGGTGGTGACCACGTACGGGTACCTCGGGTCCTGCGGCGCGTTGTATGGGTTGTCCGGCCTGTCGAAGAGCCTCGCCGTCGGGCTGTACTGGACCTCGTCGTAGAGCAGGTTAGGTACCGGCGACTCGACGGGCTCGTAGTGGATCGGGAGCGGTCCGTCCTTGAGACCGACGGGGGCGAAGAGCCAGCCCAGCCCGTCGCCGTTGACGATAAACGGACCGTCGCCGGGGATGGCGTCGTCCCCTTGGGCATCGGGCGCGGGACGGTAGGACGGCGGCTTGGTCGCCTTGAAGTCCGCCACGTCGTAGCCGACCCACTTCTCCTGCTCCTCGTCCCACCAGACGTACTTCTTCCTCTCGGACCACGGCTTGCCCTCCGGGTCCGCCGAGGCGCGGTTGTAGAGTATGCGGCGGTTCGCGGGCCAAGCCCAGCCCCACTCGGACGCGACGTTGGGCTGCTCGGTCCAGGGCTTGCGGCGTCTGGCCTGGTTCACGCCGTCGGCGTAGACGCCCGAGTAGATCCAACCCCCGCACGCCGTCGAGCCGTCGTCTTTGAGCTCCAGAAAGCCGCCGAGCGGCCTGCCGCTCTCTACGTCGTAGCCGTTGATCTCCTTGAGGATGCTCTCTACGTGGGGTTCCTCGCGCTCGCCCTCTGTCGGGTAGTCCCAGGTCATCGCCCTGATGAGCCTGTCGCGCTTCTTCCTGGAGGACCTGTAGAGGTCCTTGACCCTGCGTCCCAGGTGGTAGACGAACCAGGCGTCACTCCTCGCGTCGCCCGGCGGCTCGACGGACTTGTCGTGCCACTGCAGCATGCGCTGGGTCTGGGTGAAGGAGCCGTCCTTCTCGGCGACGAGCGCGCACGGCATGAAGAAGACCTCCGTCGCGCACTCCTCGGGCTTGACGCCGTCGAGCTTCCAGACGTCCGCGACCTCGACCTCGTAGGCGTCGAGCACCACGAGCCAGTCGAGGTTCCTCGCCCCGTCGCGGGCGAGCCTGGCGTGCGGGCCGCCCACGGCGAAGTTCTGCCCGAATACGAAGGCCCCCTTGACGTTACCGTCCTTCATCTCCATGATGGTCGGGTAGTAGGAGTGGTCGCCCGAGAGGCGCGGGAACCCGTCGAAGAGCTCCCCGGTCTCGGCGTCGAACTTCTCGCCGTACCAGGCCTTCATCTGGCTCGTTATGTACTTGGGGAAGTTGTGCCACCAGCCGGTCTTTGCGGTCTCGCTCTCCACGTAGTCGCGCCACGTGTCGTGGCTCTTGTTGACGTCCGGCATGGGAAGGTAGCCGGGGAGGATGTTGTAGAGGGTCGCGATGTCCGTCGAGCCCTGGATCGTCGCGTGACCCCTGAGCGCCATTATGCCCCCGCCGGGTCTCCCTATGTTCCCCAGAAGCAGCTGCAAAATAGCGGCGGTGCGGATGATCTGGACGCCTTTGGAGTGCTGGGTCCAGCCCACCGCGTAGCACAGCGCCGTCGTCCGCTCGGGCCCCGAGTTCTCGCAGATGGTCCTGGCGACCTCGAGGAAGGCCTCCTTCGGGCAGCCGGTGACGCGCTCGACCATCTCGGGGGTGTACTTGGCGAAGTGGCGCTTGAGGATCTGGAAGACGCAGCGCGGGTGCTGGAGCGCCTGGTCATAGTGCTCCTTCCTCGGCTGTAGCAGCGCCGACTCGCCGCCGATATCCTCGCCCACGAGGTGGCCGTGGCTCCCGCCGACGGCGGGGTAGTCTATGGGCGCGCCCTCGTAGCGCCAGCTCCTCGGGTCGTACTGGTGCTTCTCCTCGTCCCAGCCCGAGAAGAGGCCCGTGGCGTCCGCATCCTCGAAATCCTCGGAGACGAGCGTGGCGGCGTTGGTGTAGTGCCTGACGTACTCCTCGAAGTACTCCTCGTTCTCGATTACGTAGTTTATGAGCCCCCCGAGAAAGGCTATGTCCGTGCCGGCCCGCACCGGCGCGTAGATGTCGCACATCGCCGAGGTGCGGGTAAAGCGCGGGTCTACGTGGATGAGCCTGGCGCCCTTCTTCTTGGCGATCATGGGGTGCCTGAAGCCGACCGGGTGGGCCTCGGCCATGTTGGAGCCCTCTATGAGAACGCAGTCGGCATTCTGCAGGTCCTGCAAATTGGTGGTGGCGCCGCCCCTACCGTACGTGATGCCCAGACCGGGCACCGTGGAGCTGTGTCATATTCGCGCCTGGTTCGTTATCCTCGTGAACCCGAGCGAGTGGAAGAGCTTGGTGATGAGGTAGTTCTCCTCGTTGTCGATGGTGGCGCCACCGATGGAGGCGACCGCCATCGAGCGGGAGAGCTTCTTACCCTCCTCGTTCTCCTCCTCCCAGCTCTCGTCGCGAACCTTCTTCACCCGCTCGGCGATCATGTCGAGCGCCCCTTCCAGGGTTATCTCCTCCCACTCGCTCGAGTAGGGCCGCCGGTAGCGGACCTTCGTCCAGCGGTGGGGCGAGACGAGCATCCCGAAGATCGCCGATCCCTTCG
>DASTQK010000326.1:0-4155 GCA_035761765.1 Rubrobacteraceae bacterium | reverse complement strand
GCATCACCGCCTCGGGGGTGTCCGCGACGGCGCCGGCATCCACCAGGAACATCCCGGCGGCGACGTTGTCGATGCGGCGGGCGCGGCCCCCATTGAACTCCAGGCGGCCGCCGTTCTCGAGGATAAAGATGCTCTGCTCGTCAATACCAAGCGACTTGGCCGTGTCGGCATGGTGGACGAGGTGCCTGAACTCGCCGTGGACGGGCACGAAGAAGCGGGGCTTGAGGAGCGAGAGCACGAGCTTCTGCTCCTCCTGGGCGGCGTGGCCCGAGACGTGCACCGCTTCGAGCGGGCTGTAGCGGACCTCGGCGCCCCGCTTCATCAGGTTGTTTATGGTACGCGAGACTCCGCGCTCGTTACCCGGGATCGGGTGAGCGGCGATCACCACCACGTCGCCAGGACCCGCCTCGATCGTGCGGTGGGTGCCGTTGGCGATGCGCGAGAGGGCCGCCATGGGCTCGCCCTGGGATCCGGTGGTCAGGATCGCTATGTCCCCGTCCGGGACCCTGTTCATCTCGCGCTGGTCCACCAGCATCGCCTCGGGGAGGTCGAGGTGACCGAGATCGCGCGCGATCTGGACGTTGCGGATCATCGAGCGTCCCGTGACGCCGACCAGCCGGTCGTGCTTCTTGGCGGCCTCGACCACCTGCTGGATACGGTGGATGTGCGAGGCGAAGGAGGCGACGATTATCCTGCCCTCCGCCTCCTCGAAGATCTGGTTGAAGGTGTCGCCGACGATCCGCTCTGAGGGCACGTAGCCGGGGCGCTCGCTGTTGGTCGAGTCTCCGAAATAGGCGAGAACGCCTTCTTCACCGAGGGCAGCGAGCCTCGCCAGGTCCATCGGATTGCCCTCGATCGGCGTCAGGTCCACCTTGTAATCGCCGGAGAAGACGATTAGGCCCGCTCCCGTACGGATGGCGATAGCGACCGCGTCCGGTATCGAGTGGTTGACACCGATAAACTCGAGGCCGAAGTCTCCGATCTCCGTACGCTGGCCGGCCCTGACCTCGCGGAGGTCGGCGTTCTTTATACCGAACTCCTGCAGCTTGCTACGCACGAGGCCCAGAGTAAGCCTGGTCGCGTAGACGGGCACTTGGAACTCGCGGAGCACGTATGGCAGCGCGCCGACATGGTCCTCGTGCCCGTGGGTGAGGGCTATACCCCTCAGCTCGCTTGCGTTCTCCCTGAGATACGTGAAGTCCGGCAGGACCAGGTCTATGCCGGGCATCTCCTCGTCGGGGAAGGCAATCCCGGCATCCACCAGGATAATGCCGCTGCCTCCCCGCACAGCCGTCATGTTCTTGCCGATCTCCCCCAGTCCTCCCAGGGGAACGACCTGCAAGGTGCTGTCGCTAAGCAGTTCGGATTACCTCCTTTAGTTAGCCGTCAGCAGTCAGCCATCAGCTTCTTTCGAGCTGGCGGCTGACTAGCTTCCGTTCAGGTGCCTCCCCAGATCGAGCTCCTTCGGCCCGACGGCGGAGAGGTACATGTTGTTCAGGTTCAAATGTGTTCTTGCCAGGCGCCTTACGTCCTCGGCGCTCACCGCCCCTATGCGGTCTGCTATCTCCTCCGGAGAGAGCAGCTCCGTGCCGGTTATGATGCTCCGGCCGATGCGGTTCATCCTGGCCGCGGTGCTCTCGAGCGCGAGCAGCGTCGAGCTCTTGAGCTGCTGCTTGGTGCGGTCGAGCTCCTCGCTCGAGACCAGCTCCTCCTGGACCCTGCCGAGTTGCTCGGCGATAACCCGCACGGCCTCATCGACGTTGCCGGTCGTGGAGCCGACGTAGGTCTTTATAGCGCCGACGTCCGAGTAGCCCTGATGGTAGGAGTAGACGGCATAGGCCAGACCTCGCTTCTCTCGCACCTCCTGGAAGAGGCGGCTGCTCATCCCGCCGCCCAGCACGTTGTTCAGAGCCGCCATCGCGTAGCGGTCCTCGCTCCTGGCCGGGATGCCTCGCGATCCCAGGGAGACGTGGTACTGCTCGGTCTCCTTGTGCTTGAAGTAGAAGCGGCTCTCGGGGGACCGGGGGCGCGCCTGCCTGTCGAAAGGCTCGCCATCCGGGAGGCTCGAGAATCTCTCCTCGACCATGCGCTCCAGCGCGTCCCTCTCCAGCCTGCCGGCCGCCACGACGATCACGTTCGGAGCGGTGTAGGTCCCCGCGTGGAACTTCCTCAAAGTCTCGTGGTCAACCCCGCGCACCGTCTCGGCCGACCCGATAATCGGGCGCCCCAGGGGGTCGTCGTGGAAGATCAGGCCCGAGAGGTGCTCGTCGGCCATCTGGTCGGGCCGGTCCTCGTACATCCTTATCTCCTCGACGATGACCTCGCGCTCGCGCTCCAGGTCGGCGAGGGTCGGCCTCAAGAGCATCTCGCTCATGATATCGAGCGCCCTCTCGAGGTGCTCGGGCAAAAAGCGGGCGTAGAGAACGGTGTACTCCTCGCCAGTGGCGGCGTTCTCCTGGGCGCCGATCCCCTCGAAGGCCTGGGCGACCTCGAGGGCGTCCATCTCCGGGGTGCCCTTGAAGAGCATGTGCTCCATGAGGTGAGTGATCCCAGCGACCTCGTCGCGCTCATCGCGGCTGCCGGCCCGGATCCAGACGCCTAAAGCGACGCTCGTAGCCTCCTCCAGAGGCTCGGAGACAACCCGGAGCCCCCCGGAAAGCTCCCTGGTTCTTATGTTGGGATCGCTCACCTACTCCTCCAGCTTCTCGAGGGAGATGCGGTTCTGCTTGTCTATGTCGAGGACGCGCACCTTCACCCGGTCGCCCTCGCTAACTACGTCCTCGACGCGCTCGACGCGCTGCTTGCCGGGAGCGAGACGCGAGATGTGGATCAGCCCGTCCCGCCCCGGCATGAGCTCGACGAAGGCGCCGAAGTTGGTCGTCTTGACGACCTTCCCCGTGTAGATGTCGCCGGACTCGACGTCCTTGGTCATCCCGTTTATGGCGGAGAGCGCACTCTTCACCGAGACCCCGTCCACGCCTGCGACGAAGACCGTGCCGTCGTTCTCGACCGAGATGTTCACGCCGTACTCGTCCTGGAGGGCGTTTATCGTCTTGCCGCCGGGACCTATGAGAAGCCCGATCTTGTCTGTGGGGATCTGGATCACCTCGACGCGCGGGGCGTAGTCCGAGACCTCGGACCTGGGCTCGGCGATGGCCTCGCGCATGGACTCCAGGATATCGAGCCTGGCCCTCCTGGCCTGCTCGAGCGCCTCCTTGAGGAGCTGCGCCGAGACCCCGGTGATCTTCATGTCCATCTGCAAGGCGGTTATGCCGTCGCGCGTCCCGGCGACTTTGAAGTCCATGTCGCCCATGTGGTCCTCGAGGCCCTGGATGTCGGTGAGGATGACGTAGTCCTCGCCCTCCTTGACGAGGCCCATGGCTACTCCAGCGACCGGAGCCTTTATGGGCACGCCGCCGTCCATTAGCGCGAGCGTCGAGCCGCACACGCTCGCCATCGAGGACGACCCGTTTGACTCGAGGACCTCGGAGATGATCCTGAGCGCGTACGGGAAGCCCTCCTCGTCGGGTATGACGGGGATGAGTGCCCGCTCGGCAAGCGCCCCGTGCCCGATCTCACGCCGCCGCGGCGACCCGAGCCGTCCGGTCTCGCCGGTCGAGAAGGGCGGGAAGTTGTAGTGGTGCATGTACCGCTTGCCGGTCTGCGGCTCGATGGTGTCGAGCCTCTGCGCGAGCCCCATGTCGGCGAGCGCCAGCGAACTCAATACCTGCGTCTCGCCACGGGTGAAGAGCCCCGTGCCATGCACCCGGGGCAATACCCGAACCTCAGCGGAGGTGGGCCTTATCTCATCGAGGCCCCGCAAATCGGTCCGCTTGCGGTCCTGCAGGTAGAGCTGGCGGAAGGCTTCTTTCTCCAACGTCGAGATGGCAGCGGCTATCTGCCCGGCCTCCTCCTCGTCGCGACCCTCGGCGAGCTCGGCTTGCAGCTCGTCGAGCGCCGTGTGACGCGCCCGGCGGTCGGGGTTGACGATTCCGTCCTTCACCCGGGCGAGATACTTCTCGCGCAGCTCGGCGACGAAGGGGTTCTCCTCGGCGGCCTCGAAGCGCTGCTTCTCCTTGCCGTGCTCCGCGGCGAAGGCTTCTATGGCCTCGGCCTGCTCGCGGATGACCTCCTGAGCCACGGCGAGCGCCTCGA
>DASTQK010000325.1:0-7806 GCA_035761765.1 Rubrobacteraceae bacterium | reverse complement strand
CTCGTACTTCGAGGTCGGCCGCGTCGAGTGGCTGCGGGACGCCGGCCTCTCCTACAAGGAGCTGGAGGAGCGAGGCTACGGCATCGTCGTCGTGGAGGTGCTCGCCCACTACCACAGAGCCGCCTTCTTCGACGACGAGCTCACCCTCCGCACCGAGCTGGCGGACCTGAGCAGAGCCTCTCTGCGCTTCGAGTACCAGGTCTCGCGCGACGGGGAGTTGCTCGTTACAGGCTACACGCGCCACGCGTGCGTGAACCTCGCGACCGGCAGACCAGTCCGGATGCCCGGAGAGCTACTCGAAGCCGCACGCGGGACGTCGTCCTAGGACGGAGGTCTTGCCTCTGAGTTAATCTCTCTTCAGGAGAGCGGCAGCGAAAGGAGCCGAGCGTGCTCGACACCACAACCGATACCGGGGCCCGCGCCGACAGACGGCTGCGGGAGGAGAGAATCGCCTGGCTCACCACCGTCCGCTCCGACGGCCAGCCGCAGTCGGTGCCCGTGTGGTTTCCGTGGGATGGCGAAAGCTTCCAGATCTACTCCCAACCCGATCGTCAGAAGTTGAAGAACGTCGGCCGAAACCCCAGAGTGGGGCTGCACCTGAACTCCAACGACCGTGGCGGCGACGTCGTGCGGGTCGAGGGTAAGGCAGAGGTACTGGACGGCTTCCCGCTGGCTACCGAGATCCCCGAGTACATCGAGAAGTACCGGAAGAGCATCGCTCGAATCGGCTTCGATCCGGAGGGTTTCGCGCGAGCGTACTCCGTCGCCCTGCGCATAACGCCCGGGCGCTGGCAGATCTGGTAAGAGGTCGTCTCGTCTGTGATCACACTGGTCCTAACCGGCGACGTGATGCTGGGACGCGGGG
This sequence comes from Rubrobacteraceae bacterium, assembly GCA_035761765.1. Classification (GTDB taxonomy): domain Bacteria; phylum Actinomycetota; class Rubrobacteria; order Rubrobacterales; family Rubrobacteraceae; genus JALYGY01. Next base: position 6,941 of record DASTQK010000325.1, on the reverse strand, counting down.
TCAACGAGGCGCTTCCCCGCATGCGCCTCGAGGAGCCGTGGGGCGACGTGTTACCCCTGCTCCTCTCCGCCGACCTGCGTATCATCAACCTGGAGTGCGCCATCACCGAGCACAGACGCCCTTGGTCGCGCACCCGCAAGGTCTTCCACTTCCGCGCCGATCCGAGGGCTACCGGGGTACTCGAGGCGGCTCGCATAGACGCCTGCTCGCTCGCGAACAACCACACCCTGGATTTCGAGGAGAAAGGCTTGCTCGACACCCTCTCTCATCTGGAGGCCGCGGGCATCCGGTACGCGGGGGCCGGTCATGATCTGAAAGAGGCAGCGCGGCCCGTACTTCTCGAAGGAGCTGTAGCGCTAGTGGCTTTCACGGACAACGAGCCGCCCTTCGCGGCAGGATCTGACAGGCCGGGCACGAACTACCTGCCGGTCTCGACGGAGCCGGAGGTTCTGCGCAGGGTAGGGGAGGCTATCGGGGCGGCGCGAGAGGTCGGGGCGCGGACTGTGATCTTCTCCAACCACTGGGGGCCGAATATGGTGCTGAGGCCCCCTGAGGCCTTCCGGCGGTTCGCCCGCGCCGTCGTGGACCTCGGAGCGGACATCTACTACGGGCACAGCGCGCACGTATTCCAGGGCGTGGAGATCTACCGCGGCAAGCCGATCCTCTACGACACCGGAGACTTCATAGACGACTACGCCGTGGACCCGGATCTGCGCAACGACCGCTCTTTCCTGTTCCGCGTCTCGGCAGAAGGTGGGAACCTCAAGCGTCTGGAGCTCTTCCCGGTCGTCCTGCCTTACGCCAGGGTGGAGCTCGCCAGGGGCGAGGAGCGGGAAGCGATCCTGCGTCTCATGCAAGACCTCTCCGCCGAGATGGGCACCGTCTTCGAGCGGCGCGAGGACCGGCTCGTATTCGAGCCTTCCTGACCCCGGACCTCTGCTAGACTCGCACCCGTGAACCCCTTGATGACCCAGTCCGCGGACGTCCTTCTGAGGGGCGGAGGACAACCTCCTCAAGATCGGGCGCCTCCTCGAGGGCGAGCTGTCCCAGACCTTCGCCATGGAGGCGCTGCTGGCGGGCGTTGGCTTCGATGAGGCCTCAGAGGCGGTTACACGCCAGACCGGCCACCCTCCGGATGCGGAGGCAACGCGGGTGCATTGACCGAGAAACAAGACCTGCATGGTTCGTAGTATCGGCGCGACCGCGCTCCCCTCGTGCTGGCCAGGGACTGCGGGATGTGAGTAGTTCATGAAAGTCGCGATGCTGACCATCGGCAGCCGCGGGGACGTGCAGCCGTTCGTAGCCCTGGGAGTCGGGCTACGGGAGGCTGGGCACGAGGTCACGCTTGCGACCGGTGACGCCTTCGAGGCGTTCGTTGCCGAGCGCGGGCTGCGCTTCGCAGCGCTGGAGGTAGGGCCACTTGAACGTCTGCAGTCGCCCGAGGGCAAGGCTGCTCTCACCGGCAAGAAAGCTCTCGCCACCTTGAAGGAGGTCGCGTCCACGTACAGGAGGATTCTGGAAGGGGAATTGGAGGCCTCGAGGGGAGCCGACGCGGTGGTCTACCACCCGAAGGCCCTGGGTGGCTACCACATAGCCGAGGCGCTGAACATCCAGGCCTTCCTCGCCCACCCCGTCCCGATGTTCTCCCCAACCTGTGACTTCCCGACTCCAGTGCTCCCGGTGACCAGCCTCGGGGGCCCACTCAACAGGTTGAGCTACAAGGCTTTCCTGCACATAGCGACCGCGCCTTTCCACCGGACCATCAACCGCTGGCGCCACGAGACCCTCGGGTTGCCGCCGCGCCGCTTGCTGGCGAGCGAGCTGGAGCTCCGCGGCGAGCCCGTGGTGAACCTCGTCGGGTGCAGCCCGCACGTGGTGCCTCCACCCGCGGACTGGGGCACCTCCACGATAATGACGGGGTACTGGTTCCTCGACGGCGCCGGGGACTGGCGGCCACCGGCCCACCTGGCAGCATTTCTCGAGGACGGGCCGCCGCCAGTGTACGTCGGGTTCGGCAGCCTCGGGGGATGGACCTCGTCCGAGGTCGTCGAGGCAGCACTAGCCGCTCTCGAGAGGTCAGGGAAGCGCGGTGTGTTCGCAACGGGCCGGGTGCCTTCCAGGGTGCCAGACAACGTCTGCGTTATCGAGTCGGCCCCGCACGAGTGGTTGTTCCCGCGGCTGGCGGCCGTCGTGCACCACGGCGGGGCCGGTACGACCGCGGAGGGGCTGCGGGCCGGGAAGCCGACCGTGATCTGCCCGACAACTATGAACGACCAGATGTTCTGGGGCCAGCGCGTGCGGGATCTGGGCGTTGGACCGGAGCCTGTCCCTCAGAAGAAGCTCACGGCCGAGAGGCTACTGCGCGCGATCCGCAGCGCCACCGAGGATGGTGGCATTCGCGAGCGAGCGGCAGTCTTGGGGGAGAGGATACGCGCCGAGCGGGGCGTCGCGCGGGCGGTCGAGGTTATAGGGGTGGCTGCGCCGTAGGTTATCCGTCGACGACGGTGAGCGTTACGTGGCTCGGGTGCTCGGGGTCGTGAAAAATCCTCTGCCGGGCGACCTCGGTGCGCGCCGAGTCGAGGCCCTCTCCAGTGTTCAGGTTGCGATCCCAGCGGGGGAAAGAACTGGAGGTGACCTGCACCCTGATGCGATGTCCTGCTCTGAAAGTGATGCCGGTCGCCCACAGATCCACGCGGTACTCATAGACGCGTCCCGGCTCGACGGGCTTCGGACCCGCGGACGTTATGACGCCGGGGGCCGGGAAGGCCTCTCTCTGGCTAGCCCGGATCACGCCGTCCGTCACCACGATGGCGCGTCCGTCCGGGTATACGTCCACGAGCCGGACGACGAAGTCCGTGTCAGGGGCGGAGGTGGCGGCGAAGAGCGTTGCGTGGACGGGCCCTAGCGCGGTGTAGTCCTCCCGCAGGACCTCGCTCGTGTAGAGGAGCACGTCCGCGCGGGCCTCGACCTCGCGCTGGTCGCGGGCCCCGGGGCGGCGGATCGGAGCCATGAGTATCGCCCCGCCGACCGTCGGGACGGGGTCTTCAGGGTCGTAATCGTAGAGATCAGGGGCGCTCTGACCGGGCGCCTCACGTGAGAGGCGCCCTTCTGCGTGCAGGTGCCAGAGTTCTTCGCGGGCGTCGGGTACGGGCCAATCCGTGTAGCCGCGCCAGCGGTTCTCGCCCATCACGAATATCTCGACCGGCGGCCGCTCCTTTAGTGGGCCCTCCTCGCCCTTCAGCGTGGCGTCGAACCAGCGCAGGTGGGCGTCGGTGAGGTCTCCGCGGTAGTCAAGTAACGCGCCGGAGCTGCCGATGCCGAAGTCCAGGTCGCCGAAGGTGCTCTCGAAGTCGCCGTGCGTCCAGGGCCCTACGAGCAGGCGCGGGGAGCGCCCACCGATCGCCTCCGCTCGCTCTTTCATCGCCGCGTACTGCCCCAGAGTCTCCCCTATAAAGCAGTCGTACCAGCCCCCTATGTGGAAGGTGGGAACTCGAACGCGATCGTATCTGTCGTCTATGTTGAGGTAGTCCCAGCTCTCGTCGTCCGCGCCGCGCGCGAAGCCGGCGCGCACGAAGGGGGTGAGGCCGTCGGGGTCGGGGAGCTGCGTTAGCGGGAGCGCGTCGTAGCCGCCGCCCGCCAGGAGAGCGTCTATGGAGCCGACCAGCTCCGGCAGCTTCTGAGCGATCTGCTCGGGCTCGCCGCGGTATCTGCGGAAGAGGATTCCGAGAGCGAGGGCGGCCTGGGCCCAGTATTGGATGAGACCGAGCTCGCGCGCGCCGCCGCGCGTCTGGGCGCCGTTCAGGTGGTTGCCCCACGTCTGACCCGGCGCCATGCTCTTCAGGGAGGGCGGTTGCGTGACGGCGGCGTGCCACTGGGCCTTGCCGAGGTACGAGAGCCCTATCATCCCGACGGCGCCGGAGGAGCCGCGGAGCGAAGCTGCCCACTCGACGGAGTCGTAGCCGTCATCGAACTCGTGCACGAACGGGGTAAACTTCCCCTCGGAGGCGTAGCGCCCGCGGACATCCTGTATCGCTACTATGTAGCCGCGCCGGGCAACTTTAAGGGGGTCGAGGTAGGAGGAGTTGAAGGGGAGGTCTTTGCCGTAGGGCATGCGAGCCAGGAGGACCGGGTAAGGGCCGCCGTCAGCAGGGCCGTAGACGTTGGCCATCAGGGTCGTGCCGTCGCGCATCACCGCGGGTACGTCCGTCTGTACCCTTACCTCCCTTATGGGGTCCACGCGCGTCCTCCGTTCGGTGTTGGATCAGGCGCGTCTCGCGAGCAGTGCGAGTACGCCCAGCAGAGCCAGAACGGCGGGCACGGCGATGGAGATAGCCCGGACCTTCCGTATCCTGCTCCGCATCTCGGCAGCATCGTTGAGGCTCGGGAAGGGTTTATCCGGCTCCTCGACGCCGAGGAACTCGCACAGGGGACTCCAGCCTTCGCTCACCTCGTAGACCAGCAGCTTCCTTTCCGGGACGCGCCGCCGGACCTCCTCGTTGTGCCGTTCGAAGACCTCTATGGCGTAGCGTCTGTCTTCGAAGCGCCCGTCGAAGGTGCCTTGCCAGATGATATCATTCGCCATGTTGCCCCTCCCGACCCTGCCGAAGCGGAGGAGCCGGATCGCGCCGAAGACCAGCCGAAAGAGCGCCGAACGGGTGGCTATCATGCTCAACTCGTAGATGGTCGAGCGCGTGCTCTCGTACCACCTCTCGGGGTCGCGGACCGTGAGGATCACCTTCGCGTCCGGGTAACGCTCCATCAACTGCTCGTAGAAAGCGCAGGCCGGCCAGTCTACAGCCGCCTCGTAGCCCCCTAGGATCTCCTCCCAGTCCACCAGGTCGCCTCGCCACGCGGCCTCCCAGAGCGGCGTGTGCTCGGGATGGGCGAAGACCTCGACCATGTGGTAGCAGGGGCCGAAGCCGAGCTCTTCGAGGGCGGTCTTCAGCGACAGCGTGCCGGTTCGCCCGAAGCCGGCGCCGACGACCTTCACTAGCGCTGTGCCGGCGTGTAGTCTTTGTAGCGCTCCCGCAGCGCCATCTTCAGTGCCTTTCCCGTGGCGGTGTGCGGGATCTCGTCCACGAACTCGATCGCATCCGGCAGCGACCACTTCGGGTGATCTGCGGCGAGGTGGGAGAGGAGCTCTTCCTCTGTAGCTTCGGTGCCTTCCTTGAGGACCACCACGCCAAGGGGCCGCTCGCCCCACCGTTCGTCGGGGACGGCGATGACGGCGGCCTCGGCGACGGCGTCGTGGGACATCAGGCTGTTCTCGAGGGCCACGGAGGAGATCCACTCCCCCCCGCTCTTTATGAGGTCCTTGGTACGGTCCTGTATCTCGACGTAGCCGTTCTCGTCTATGGTGACGATGTCGCCGGTCCTGAACCACCCGTCCTCGGTGAACTTGTCGGCGCCCTCCTCGGTGTTGAAGTACGCCCCCGAGACCCAGGGACCACGGACCTCGAGCTCGCCCATCGACTCGCCGTCCCACGCGGCGAAGCCCTCGTCGCCGCGTGCTCTGACCTCGATGAATGCCCCCGGTATGCCCTGCTTGGCCCTCACCCTGTAGCGCTCGTCCTCGGGAGCGTCGTCCAGCTGGCTGCTCATGTGGCAGACGGTGCCAAGAGGCGTCGTCTCGGTCATGCCCCAGGCGTGCAGTACGTGCAGGCCGTGGCGCTCGTCGAAGGCCCGGATCATACCCTCAGGCGCCGCCGACCCACCGATGATCATGGACCGCAAGCTGGAGAGGTGGTACGCCCCTGGATTCTCGTCGAGCTTGTTCAGGATGCCGAAGAAGATGGTCGGAACACCGGCGGTGATCGTGACCTTCTCGTTTGCCAGGTTCTCGAGCAGGCTCTCGGGATCGAGGTGCGGCCCCGGCAGGACCTGCTTGGCCCCGACGAGGGTCGAAGTGAAGGGCAACCCCCAGGCGTTGACGTGGAACATCGGGACGATCGGCATAACGACGTCGCGCTCTGCGATCCCGAGCATGCCCGTCATGGCGGAGGCCATGGAGTGCAGACAAATGGCCCGGTGCGAGTAGAGTGCGCCCTTCGGGCGCCCCGTCGTCCCCGAGGTGTAGCACATCGCCGCCGCGTCGTCTTCGTCGAAGTCCGGATACTCGAAGCGCTCCTCGCCAGCGCGAGAGAGCAACTCCTCGTAGCTCTCCAGCCCCTCGGGCGCCGAGCCGTCTGCGGAGAGGACGTAGATGTGGTCGAGATCTACCCTGTCCCGGAAGCTGGCGAGGAGCTTGACCATGGTCTCGTCAATGAGCAGTACGCGGTCGCCTGCATGGTCGATGATGTAGGCGAGGTCGTCGGCGCTCAGGCGCGGATTGATGGTGTGCGACACCAGCCCCGCGCACGGCACCCCGAAGTACGCCTCGAGGTGCTGGTGGTTGTTCCAGGCGAGGGTCGCCACGCGCTCGCTCTTCTCGAGCCCGAGATCCCCGAGCGCGACGGCGAGCCTCTTGGCCCGTCTGACGAAGTCCGCGTAAGTGTAGCGGTGAAAGCTCTTGTCCGGTCTGCGGGTGACGATCTCCTTCGGCCCGTAGAGCGCCTCGGCTCTGCGGAGCATGGCGGGCAGGGTCAGCTGGTAGTCTGAGGTGAGGCCTTTCAACGCATCCTCCTTCCCTCTCCCCCGGTAGCGCGATGTTAGCATTCGCGTGAGAGCCGGGGCAAGGAGCACGGATGGCCGCCGAGCGCGAGTGTCAGGTGCGCTCGCGCTTGCTGGTCGCGTACTACAGCTCACCAACATGTCCATAGAACGTGACGCTTGTTGGACGGCGGCGGAGGTGTCCTGCGCCGTGGTGCTGTTCATGTCCTTCGGCCGGTACGGCTTCCTATCGCTGTCCGTGCTCTGCATTCATGACGCCGCATACCTATCCGTCGCTGTTACGAACGGCTGTGCCGAGGTCCAACGCAGGGAACCGTTTGGGATGATTCCAG
>DASTQK010000324.1:0-2946 GCA_035761765.1 Rubrobacteraceae bacterium | reverse complement strand
GAACCCCTATTGGGGGCGCGGGCGGCACTGGAGCAGGCCGAGCATCGCGCCGCGGAGCATCCCTCGTCCCCGTGCCTGTGTACCAGGCGGGGGTGTTCCTGGTGAGACGCTCTAGCTCCCGCGCAGCGAGGTCTTATCTCTACCCAAGCTCGTGGATAGTAGCGTTCTCCGGCGTTTGCCAGCAAAAGATGTCGAAAAAATACGCAATTTGTACGATGCAACACTCCTTACGTGGGGGCTAAGCTGCGTTCGTTAGGCGATAAGGGCATCGTACTGAGGAGGATGACTGAACATGTTGCGCAAGGTTCTTTACGGTATGGTGGCGAGCGCGGTGCTGGCGCTGCTACCGGGAATCGCGTTGGCACAGGGCGACACCGCTCGGCCGGTGGACCCACCCCAGCAGGTCGCTCAGTTGCGGCAGCAGTTCGAAGGGCTTACCCCGCAGCAGGTAGAGGCGAAAGGGTACATGGCCGAGGGTGGGTGCGTCCCGAGTCCTTCTGGTGAGGGCGCTATGGGAACCCACGCCGTAAACCGGCAACTCTACGAGGACCAGTTCCCCAAAGGAGAGATGGACCCTGACAACCCGCCCGTAGTCTTGCTTGGTCCGAGCGACGAGGTGATCGGGGTGGAGTGGGAGGCCAAGGATGTAGGGCAGGGACCGATGAAGGTCTTTGGGCAGACCATCGAGCTCCAGTCGGCCCATCCGGGGGTACCGGAACCTCACTACATGCTGCACATCTACTTCAGAGATGATGGCAAGGTGCTGTTCGGCACCAATGACGAGACTGCGTTCGATCCCGAGGGCTTCTGTCCCGAGATGTCTGCCAGCGCTATGCACAGCTCGAGTCCAAGCGCTAGTGCGGCGGCCACTGCTAGCGCCGCTGCTAGCGCCACCGCGACCAGCAGCGCTTCGGCGCTCGTGGGGACCGGCGGCATGTCGCCCATGCCCGTGCTGGCAGCTGGCGCTCTGGCGCTGTTAGTCGCCGGCGGGCTCCTGGCGGCTGCCCTGGTGCGTCGTAGCTAGAGCAGACTTCTTTGACTATCGGAGGGGAGGAGGTGCGATCCACCTCCTCTCCTCCCGCTTCACGAGGCACCTTCTGAAAACAAGTAGAATATCGAGCGTCCGGCGGTAAGGGGTAGAGGCCGGTAGTCTGGCGTAGATCTTTGTTGGGGAGGAGCTTGCGGCCGCGGTGATTATGACAGGTGAGATGTGATCGTCATCGCGGCCGGACTGCTCGGGCTCGTCGTCGGGAGCTTCCTCAACGTCGTGATCCACCGCGTGCCCCTGCGCCGATCCGTGGTGTGGCCGGCGTCGCATTGCCCGGTCTGCGGTGAGCCGATACGGGCCACCGACAACGTGCCTGTGCTCTCCTACCTGCTCCTGCGCGGGAGGTGCAGGGCCTGCAAGGCACGCATCTCCGCGCGCTACCCGTTTGTGGAGGCGCTCACGGGGGCTCTCTTTGCCGCCGCGGCCTACGCGTTCGGGTTGGATCTCCGGTTGCTCTCGGCGCTCGTGCTGATATCCGTCCTCATCGCGCTGGCCGGCATAGACCTCGAGCACCGGCTGCTGCCTAACGTCATCATCGGGCCGGCCGCCGTAATCGGGTTCGCGCTCTCGATCCTCGAGAGCCCCGAGAGGTGGTGGGTCTATCTCCTCTCCGCGCTCGCTGTGGCGGTCGGGCTCTTCGCGCTCGCCGTCGCCTACCCTGGAGGGATGGGCATGGGGGATGTCAAGATGGGGGGCATGCTCGGCGCCTTCCTCGGTCCCTACGCCGCCGTCGCGGTCTTCTTCGGGGCTCTTGCGGGTGCGATCACGGGCGGTCTGCTGATCGCTGCCGGGAGGATAGGGCGCCGGCACGCCCTGCCTTTCGGGGTCTTCATGGCGCTCGGGGGGATAGTGGTGCTTTTCGTGGGTCCGCAGCTCTGGGGGCTGTATCTGGACCTCGTCGGGGGCGGGCTCTGAGCGCCGGTCCTCTCCTGTGCGGTATAAATAGCCGTCTGTGGCCTTGCGGCTTCGTTCATCTGCAGGGGGTGAGGTGCGGTCCGGTCGGATAGAGAGTGCGGTTGGCATCCAGGCGGTCTACGAGCGGCTGAGGACTTCGGTGCGCGGGGTCATCGTGGGCAAGGACCGGGTCGTGGACCTGTGCCTGATCGCGCTCCTCGCCGGCGGCCACGTGCTACTGACGGACGTTCCCGGGGTCGGCAAGACTACGCTGGCCCGCGCCATCGCCGCCTCGATATCGGGCGGCTTCTCGCGCATCCAGTTCACCCCGGATCTGCTCCCCTCGGATATCACGGGGACGAGCGTCTACGACCCGCGCGAGTCGCGCTTCGATTGGTTGCCCGGTCCCGTCTTCGCGCCGGTCTTGCTGGCCGATGAGATCAACCGCGCCACCCCCAGGACCCAGAGCGCACTGCTGGAAGCCATGGCCGAGCGCCAGGTGACCGTCGAGGGAGAGACGCGCGGGCTCCCGGAGCCGTTCTTCGTCGTCGCGACCCAGAACCCGCACCAGTTCCACGGGACCTATCCGCTGCCGGAGGGCCAGCTCGACCGATTCATGGTCGCTACGAGCATGGGCTACCCGGAGAGGGAAGCGGAGCTCGGGTTGGTGCGCGCGCAGGTCGAGCGGCGGCCTCTCGAGGAGGTGGAGCCGGTCGTGGAGCTCGGGGAGATATCGGCCTCCAGGGAGATCGTGCGCCGCGTGCAGGTGCACGAGGAGGTCCTCGCCTACGCCGTCGCGATCGCCGAGGCGACGCGCGACCACCCGGCGGTCTCCCTGGGGGCCTCGCCGCGCGGTTCTATCGCCCTGGTCAGGGTGGCCCAGGCGCGCGCCGCTACGCGGGCGCGGGACTTCGTGGGACCAGAGGACGTCAAAGCTCTTGCTCCCGAGGTTCTGGCGCACAGGCTCTCCGTGCGCGGCGGTACGACGGGGACGACGGCGGAGA
>DASTQK010000323.1:0-15481 GCA_035761765.1 Rubrobacteraceae bacterium | reverse complement strand
CACTGCCACATCCTCGAGCACGAGGACAACGACATGATGCGCCCCTACGAGGTGGGCAGGTAGCAGAGGGGCATTAGAGGGAAGGTGCCGGGCGCTCCAGGGTAGCCCGGCACCTTTCTTGGACGGCAGCTCCCCTATTGGCGCAGCCTCCAGTCCTACAGTGCCAGTTACGGCATGTGGCCTTATCGGCCGAGCACCTCTAATATCTGTGGCCAGAGCCCTTCTTTGCACCATGCATCTCTTGCCCTGTGAGCCGCCTCGTGCAAACTGCTGAGCGATCATCACCTTGAGCTAACGCTCGGAGGGTAGCGCAGGGTCTACATGAATGGCACTGTAGGAATAAGGTATCCAATGCCTGAGGGGCTAGAATGCTGAAAGCTGAAAGCTGCCGACCAAAGGGAGGCACACTTGCTCGATCTCAGATACATCCGTGAGAACGCCGCGGCCGTGCAGGAGAATTGCAGGAACCGCGGCGTCGAGGCGGACGTGGAGCTGGTCGTCGAGCTGGCGGACAGGCGCTCGGCCCTGATAGGGGAGCTGAACGAGCTCCGTCAGCGGCAGAACCAGATGGCGAAGAGCATCGGCCGCGAACAGGACCCCGAGGCCCGCCAGAGGCTCATAGCCGAGTCGCGCACCATAAAGGACCTCATCCCGGAGAGAGAGGCGGAGCTAACCGGGGTCGAGGAGCGGCTGCGCGAGGAGCTCCTGAAGATCCCCAACATGACCCACCCTGACGCGCCACTCGGCAAAGACGACTCGGAGAACGTCGAGATCCGGCGCTGGGGCGATATCCCAACCTTCGCCTTCGAGCCGAGGGACCATGTCGAGCTGGGCGAAGCTCTAGGCATTATAGACTTCGACGCGGGTGCCAGGGTGGCGGGGAGCAAGTTCTACTTCCTGCGCGGGGATGCGGTGCTGCTGGAGCTCGGGCTGGTGCGCTACGCTATGGACATACTCACGCGGCGCGGCTACCAGCCGACCATCACCCCCGACCTCGCGCGCGACGAGATGCTCGTCGGGACTGGATTCATCCCGCGGGGGCCGGAGACCCAGATCTACTCCGTCGAGGACTCGGACCTCTCGCTAATCGCGACCGCGGAGATAACGCTCGCGGGCTCCCTGACAGACGAGATAGTCGATAACGATGAACTGCCCATCCGCCTGGCCGGACTCTCCCACTGCTTCCGTACCGAGGCAGGCTCCCACGGACGCGCGAGCCGGGGCCTCTACCGCGTTCACCAGTTCACCAAAGTCGAGATGTTCGCCTTCACAGCGCCGGATCGGTCCGACGAGATGCACGCGGAGATGCTCGGGATCGAGGAGCGGATCTTCCAGGGCCTCGGTCTCCCTTACCGCGTAGTGGACATCTGCACCGGAGACCTCGGCGGCGCCGCCTACCGCAAGTTCGACCTCGAGGCCTGGATGCCGGGTCGCGACGACTACGGGGAGGTAACCAGCACCTCGAACACAACCGACTACCAGGCCCGCCGGTTGAAGATCCGGCACAGAAAAGACGGCGGCCGCCCCCAACTACTCCACACCCTCAACGGTACCGCGCTCGCAATAAGCCGGGTCCTCATAGCGCTGCTGGAGGTCTACCAGCGGGAGGACGGCTCGGTGGCGCTCCCCGAGATGCTCGTTCCGTACGTCGGCAAGGAGATCCTAGAGCCGGCCACGTAGCGGACGCTATACTTTTCCACGAGCTTGATACCTAGAGAGGAGCTTCCGGATGACCGATGCGGTCGAGAAGCTTACGAAGAAGAGCGAGGATCCCAGCAGGTGGTACCTGCAGCTCGTCCGGATGGCGAAGCTGGCCGACTACGGGCCGGTGCGTGGCATGTTCGCCATCAGGCCCTACGGGTACGCCATCTGGGAGCGCATCCAGGCCGACCTCGACGCGCGCTTCAAGGCGACCGGCCACCAGAACGCCTACTTCCCGCTGCTCATCCCCGAGAGCTACCTCAGGAAGGAGGCCGAGATCGTCGAGGCCTTCGACCCCGAGCTTGCGTGGGTGACGGTCGGGGGACGGGAGGAGCTCGAGGAGCGTCTGGCGGTCCGGCCGACCTCGGAGAGCATCATCTGCGAGTTCTACAGCAACTGGGTACACAGCTACCGGGACCTGCCCCTCCTTATAAACCAGTGGTGCAACGTGATGCGCTGGGAGAAGGTCACGCGCCCTTTCTTGCGAACCGCCGAGTTTCTCTGGCAGGAGGGCCACACGGTGCACGCTACGGCCGAAGGCTCGCGCGAGGAGGCCCTGAGGATGCAGGGCGTTTACCGCGACTGCTTCTACGAAACACTCGCCATGCCGGTCCTGACCGGCGTCAAGAGCGCCTCCGAACGGTTCCCCGGGGCGCTGGAGACGTTCACCTGTGAGGGTCTCATGGGCGACGGCCGGGCCTTGCAGGCCGCGACGAGCCACGACCTCGGGCAGAACTTCTCCCGCGCCTTCGACATAACCTTTCTGGACGAGGAACAGAACCGGGTCTACGCTCACCAGACCTCTTGGGGTTTCTCAACGCGCGTCATCGGCGGGCTCATCCTCGTCCACGGCGATGACAGGGGTCTCAGACTGCCGCCGAAGCTGGCGCCCACCGAGGCGGTCATAGTCCCGATCTGGCGCGGCCAGAACAAGGGCGAGGTGAGGCGCGAGGCCGAATCTCTTTACTCCGAGTTGAAGGCGGCGAACCTCCGGATGGAGATCGACCTGGACGAGGAGCACTCGCCGGGCTGGAAGTTCAACGAGCACGAGCTGCGGGGCGTGCCGGTGCGCGTCGAACTCGGGCCGAAAGACATCGAGAAGGATCAGGCCGTGCTCGTGCGCCGCGACACGGGGGAGAAGGAGTTCGTCGGGCGCAAGGCTCTCTCAGAGAGACTGCGGATTCTCCTCGGCGAGATCCAGGCCAACATGCTCAGGCAGGCCACCGAGTTCAGGGACCAGAATACCCGCTACGCCCGGACCTACGACGAATTCAGGGAGCTGATCGAGAGCAAACGCGGCTTCGTCGTAGCTCCGTGGGATGGTACGAAGGAGACCGAGCAGAGGATCAAAGATGAGACGAAGGCCACGATTCGGCTCCTGCCATTCGAGCAGGAGCAAGGGAAAGACCTCGTCTCCGGCAAGCCGGGCCAGACTGCCGTCTTTGCTCGCGCTTACTGACCTGTGCCACCGCCCCAGGGCCATTGACCGCTCTGGGAGCGGGTTGTAACATTGAGTCACATATAAGGCGAGGAGGGCGACGAGGAGGGGGGCTCCGTGAGATCGCTGCTGTCGCGTATTCTTGGACGCTTCGCGACATCAACCTGTACCAAGCGTAGTTGGCTGCTTCTGGCGCCGCTTCTGGGCGTCGTGGCCGGGCCCATGCTCGCTGGAGATCACGCTGCGGTAGAGGCGCAACAGTACTCGGCGTACTCGGACCCCGAGAAGCCAGCGATAGCTTTCGTCCTCTCCGACCAGCGCAACGCAGAGAAATTCCAGGCCGAGTTCGGACTCGACGACGAGGAGATGGCCAAGGTCCTGGCCGCGGTGCGTAAAGAGAACGGGACCCTCGCACGCGAGTACCTCGAGAGCGAGCGGGAGCTCGAGGCTGAGCCCAGGGGGGCGGTCTCGGAGTACAACGCGGAGGTCAGGGAGGCCGTCGCGAAGACGAAATCCACCGTAGAGGGCCTGCTGCCCGAAGACCGGATACTGCGGCTAGGAGAGTGGGTCGACGCGAAGTTCGCTCAGGAGGGCCAGGAAGCGGCGGAGTCCGCGGCGGCCGGTGATGTGGTCTCGACCGACGGGTCGCGGAGGTTGCGCTGCAAGGTCTACGCGACCTACTACAAAGGGTTCACCAGGTACGAGATCGCTCTGCCGCACCGCGGACTCAAGTTTCGGGATCGGCCTCGCAAGGTCGCCATCCGGCCTGTCAACGGCGGACGTGGGGGCGGGCTCCCGGTCAAGGAGGTAGGGCCCTGGAATACGTTCGACAACTACTGGCACAGGCGCACGACTGGTGAGAAACGGGATGAGTGGAGAGGGCTCCCGCGCTGCGTGCCGGAGGCGCAGGCGGCCTACTTCGACAACCACAACAAAGGTAAAGACGAGTTCGGCAGGACGGTCCGCAACCCCGCTGGAGTGGACCTCACCCTCGGTGCGGCCAAGAAGCTGAACATCAAGAGCCAGCTGCAGCGGAAGGGCAAAGTGCGCGTCTGGGTGAGCTTCCCTTGGGTGAAGCGGTAGGCGCGAGTCGAAATGAACCGGTTACGCTGATCGCGGCGGACTCTATCTCCCTTGACGGTGAAGCGGTCTGTGTTTTAGCATCCAGCCCTAGCGCCAACTCGCATCTAGAGCGGTGGAGGGAACTGGCCCCGAGAAACCGCGGCAACCGGCGGCGAAGAGCTTCGCTCGCTCGCCGTGAGGTGCCAAGTCCAGCAGGGCGGTCATTACCGCCCTGGGAGATGTGGGGAGAGGCGGGCAGCCTCTTCTACGAGCGGGTTGCGCGTAAGGCGTAGGACCCGAGGTAGAGAAGGAGGCTGCATTACTACCGAGTATGACACTAGACCCAGGGGCCGGGGCTAGGCAGGCCCCGGCCCAGGTTCCATCGGGCCCACTCCACCACCGCATAGGCCGCTTCGAGCCTGAGCTCGGCGGTGCCCTGAGCGACGTCACCCTCGCCTACGAGACCTGGGGCGAGCTGGACGAGGGTGGCGAGAACGCCGTCCTCATCGTCCACGCCCTCACGGGCGACACCCACGCCGCCGGGGAGCCGGACTCCTCCTACAGGCGCGGCGGGTGGTGGGATCCGATGGTCGGACCGGGGCGCGTCATAGATTCCGAGCACAACTTCGTCGTCTGCTCGAACGTGCTCGGCGGCTGCTACGGGAGCACGGGCCCATCGTCGATAGACCCCGAGAGCGGGCGCCCGTACGCGATGCGTTTCCCCGTCGTCACCATCAGGGATATGGTCAGGGCGCAGAAGCGGCTGTTGGACGATCTCGGGGTGAAGAGACTCCGGCTCGTGATCGGGGGCTCCATCGGCGGGCAGCAAGCACTCGAGTGGGCCGTCGAGTTCCCCGGCTTCGTCGAGAAGGCCGTGCCCATCGCCGCGACAAACGCCCTGGGACCGCAGGGGCTCGGGATGAGCGAGCTCGGGCGACGCGCCATCATGGCGGACCCGGACTGGCAGAACGGAGACTACTACGGGTCCGGAAGCTTCCCCGAGAACGGCCTCGCCATCGCCCGGATGGCAGGGATGATGACCTACCAGAGCGCTGCGGGACAGTGGGATAGGTTCGGCCGCAGGCCCGCGAGCCGACCGGCGCTCTACGACGAGTTCGGCGGGCGCTTCGAGATAGAGAGCTACCTCCACTACCAGGGCAGGGACCTCGTCGGCCGCTTCGACGCCAACTCCTACCTCTACCTCTCGCGCGCGATGGACCTCTACGATGTGTCCGCAGGCTACGAGTCGGAGGAGGCAGCCTACTCCCGGATCGAGGGCGAGGTCCTCTTCGTAGGTATCTCGAGCGACTGGCTCTTCCCGCCACACGAGGTGCGGGCTACCGCCGAGCGGGCGAGGGGGACAGGCGCCGACGCGCGCTACGTGGAGATAGACTCCCTGAGCGGCCACGACGCGTTCCTCAAGGACTGGGACGACTTGAGAGAAGCGATAGGTGCCCAGATACTGACGGCTGATAGCTCTCGACCGAAGGGAGAAGACAAATGACCGACATGGCCGACCAGAAGATGCAGGAATACGGATTCGAGACCCTGGCGCTGCACGCCGGGCAGGATGTGGACCCGCACACGACCGCGCGGGCAGTCCCGATCTACCAGTCCACCTCCTACGTCTTCCACGACACCGACCACGCCGCCAACCTGTTCGCCCTCTCCGAGATGGGCAATATCTACACCCGCATAATGAACCCCACGACCGACGTCTTCGAGAAGCGCGTCGCCGCGCTCGAGAAGGGCGTTGGGGCTCTTGCGACCGCCTCGGGTCAGGCGGCTGAGACACTGGCGATCCTCAACATCGCGGGAGCGGGGGACGAGATCGTCTCGGCCGCCCAGCTCTACGGCGGCACCTACAACCTCTTCCACTACACGCTGCCGAAGATCGGGATCGAGGTAAAGTACGTCGAGGGGAACGATCCCGAAGCCTACCGCGACGCCATCACCGACAAGACGAAAGCCGTCTTCGCCGAGACCGTTGGGAACCCGGCCCTCAACACGCTCGACATCGAGGCTTTGGCGGCCGTGGCGCACGAGGCAGGCGTCCCGCTCATCGTGGACAACACGCTGCCTTCCCCTTACCTCATCCAGCCCCTCGAGCACGGAGCCGACATCGTCGTCCACTCCGCGACCAAGTTCATCGGCGGCCACGGGACCTCGATAGGAGGGGTGATCGTGGACGGCGGCCGCTTTCCCTGGGATAACGGTCGCTTCCCCGGCTTCACCGAGCCCGATCCCTCCTACCACGGGCTCGAGATCTACCCTACTCTGGGAGAACTCTCGTTTATCCTCAAGGCGCGCGTCCAGATGCTCAGGGACTACGGCCCGGCGCTGAGCCCGTTCAACAGCTTCCTCTTTCTGCAGGGGCTCGAGACGCTGCCGCTCCGGATGGAGCGCCACTCGCAGAACGCCATGGCCGTCGCCGAGTTCCTCCAGGACCACCCGAGGGTCACCTGGGTCAACTATCCCGGGCTCCCGGATCATCCCTCCTTCGAGATCGCCCGCAAGTACCACCGCGACGGGCTCTACGGCGCGATCCTCGGCTTCGGGATAGACGGTGGCCTGGAGGAAGGCAAGCGCTTTATAGACCGGCTGGAGCTGCACAGCCTGCTCGCGAACGTCGGCGATGCGAAGAGCCTGGTCATCCACCCTGCCTCGACTACTCACTCCCAGCTCTCCGTGGACGAGCAGCGGGCGACCGGTGTCACCCCCGACTACGTCCGGCTCTCCGTCGGTCTCGAGTCTATCGACGACATCCTGGGCGACCTGGATCAGGCACTCGTTGGGGCGTGACGCTGTGAGCGCCAGGAGACCCCTCGTGATCAAGTTCGGGGGCACCTCGGTGGGGAGCGGCGCGGCCTTCGCCCGCGCCGCCGCGATCGCCGCCGGGGCCGCCAGGGGGCGTCCGGTGGCCGTTGTGGTCTCGGCTATGAGCGGTACCACCGACATCCTGCTCGGCTACGCCGACGCCACCAGCGGGCGCAAGGGCCTTGCCCCCTTCGGCGCGACGCGCGAGGGGTCCGTCGCTGAACTCTACCGTTCGCTCGCCGAGCGGCATCTGCTCGCCGCTCGCGAGGTCGTCTCCCCGGAGCACCTCCCCGCCGTCGAGGAGCGTTTGCGGGCCCTGCTCGCCGACCTCGTCGAGGCCATCGACGGGCTGAGGGAGAACCCGGCGGCCCGCCGGGCCGGGATCGCGGTGCACGGCGAGCGGCTCTCCGCCGAGATCCTGGCCGGCGCCATAAGGAGCCTCGACGTGCCTGCGGCCGCCGTCGAGAAGGATCCCATAGCCACCGATTCCGGCTTCGACGGAGCAAGGGTGGACGCTGCCGAGACGCGGACGCGCTGCTCGCGCTTCGTCGCGCCGCTCCTTAAGAGTGGCGTCGCCGCCGTCGTGCCGGGGTATGTCGGGAGGTCGCCCGATGGGCTGGAGACCACTCTAGGCAGGGGCGGTTCCGACCTCTCCGCCACCGTCATCGGGCGGGCGCTGGGCGCCGAGGAGGTCTGGATCATGTCCGACGTGGACGGCGTGCTCGACGCCGACCCGCGCCTGGTGCCGGAGGCCGCAAGGTTGCCCAGACTCTCCTATGAGGAAGCGAGCCTGTTCGCCGCCCTTGGCGCCAAGGTGCTGCACCCGAAGACGATGGAGCCCGCCTCCGAGGCCGGCATCGAGGTCCTGGTAACCAACACCTTCAACCCCGAGAGCCCCGGTACCCGGGTCTCCGGTCTCACGCCGGGAGAGGGCATCCGTTGCCTCGCGCTGCGCCGGCGCTTCAAGGCCGAGATCCCCTGCGCCCCCGGACACAGGCGGGAAGCAGCGGCGGTGATCTGCATAGGATCTCCAAGCTCAGGCGACCTGGAGCGCGGGCAGAGGTGCCTGCGCGAGGCCGGGATTGCCCCGCTGCACGCAGAGGGCGGCGCCCCGGGACTCGTATTCATCGTGGCCGCGGATGTGGCGGAGGAGGCGCTGCGCGCCCTGCACTCCGGTCTTCTGTCGACCGCCGCAGAGGCAATCGCGTGAAGCGGCTCGAGGTGGTCCAGATCGGGCTCGGACACGTCGGGCGGGCGGTAGCCCAGATCGTGCTCGAGGAGCGCAAGCACTGGCGCGAGCGCTACGGCCTCGAGGTCGTCTACAGGGCCGTCTCCGACACCACTGGCGCGCTCGCAGGGGAGGACCTCTTGCCGCAGGCGATCCGGGTCAAGGAGGACGGCGGCAAACTGGCCGAACTTGGCGTCGAGCCCCTCGAAGCGGAGCTTGCCTCTGATCCCACCCCCGGCTTCACCAGGGTCGTCGTTGACGTCGCGGTGCACGGTGGAACCTACGACCTTGACCTGCTCGGAGTGCGCAACGGTTCCTGCCTGGTGCTCTCGAACAAGGGCCCGCTCTCGGAGAGCACCGAGCGCTACGAGCAGCTCACGCGGATGCTGACCGACAGGCTCTGGCACGAGGCAACGGTCGGAGCCGGGATGCCGGTCATCTCCACACTGGAGGGGTTGCTCGCGAGCGGAGACGAGATCCTGGAGATCCAGGCGAGCCCGAGCGGCACTCTGGGCTTCGTGATGAGCGCGGTCGAGTCCGGTCGCCGCTTCTCGGAGGCCGTCAAGGAGGCGGTGGCTCTCGCATACGCTGAGCCCGACCCGCGCGACGACCTCTCCGGGCTCGACGTGGCGCGCAAGGCCATTATCCTCGCCCGCAAGATGGGACGGCAGATCGAGCCGGAGGAGATCCCCTACGAATCCCTCGTGCCAGAGGGGCTCGAAGGGGTCTCCCTCGAGGAGTTTATGGAGCGGTTGCCGGAGTACGACGAGGCTTTTGCAGAACGGCTGCTGGCCGTCGAGGAGCATCACATGCTCCGCTACCTCGCCCGCATTCCGAAGGAGGGGCCGGTCACGGTGGGGCTCGTGGACGAGCCCGTCGAGAGCCCTTTCGGTCCGATCAGCGGCCCCGAGAATGTCTTCGACTTCCGCACGCGCCGCTACTCGGATGTTACCCTCACCATACGCGGGCCCGGCGCGGGGCCCGAGCGCACCGCGAGCGGGGTCGTCTTCGACCTGCTCGACATAGCACATAAAGTGCTCGAGGATGATGGGAAGGACTTCTGATATGCGCGGGGGATATACGGTAGCGGTAGTAGGCGCAGGCCTGGTCGGCGAGCGGCTCGTGGCGGAGCTCAGGCGCCGCGAGTTCCCACTCAAGGAGCTGCGCGTCCTCGCCCGCAGCGCCCGCCGGGCGGTCCTCGCCGGGGAGACATTCGAGGTGGGCGTGGCCGAGCCGGACGCCTTCGAGGGCGTGGACTTCGCCTTCTTCGCCGGGACGGAGGGCGAGAAGGGCGCGGCGGTCCAGCTCGCGCGCGATGCGATAGATCGCGGGGCGATCGTTATAGACAACGGCAGCGACTTCCGGCTCGACCCGCAGGTGCCGCTCGTCGTCCCGGAGGTGAACTCCGAGGCGTTGAGAGACCACAGAGGGCTCATCGCCAACGCCAACTGCTCCACGATCCAGATGGTCGTCACCCTCGCCCCGCTGATACGCGAGTTCGGCGTCCGGAAGGTCGTCGTCTCGACCTACCAGGCGGTCTCGGGTTCGGGGCGCTCGGGGGTCGAGGCGCTCGAAGACGGCAGGGCAGACGTCTACCCCAAGCCCATAGCCGGGAACGCCATCCCGCTTATCGGTGGGGTGGGGGAGGACGGCTACACGACCGAGGAGACGAAGATGCGGGAGGAATCCCGCAAGATCCTCTCACTCCCAGAACTCGAGGTGCACGCGACCGCCGTCCGCATCCCCGTCCACACCGGCCACTCCGAGAGCGTTTATGTCGAGACGGAGGAGAGGGTCTCCCTGTCGGGGGTCGTGGAGGCGCTGCAAGACGCCCCCGGCGTCGTCTTCTACGGCGACGCAGGCGACTTCCCTACTCCGCTCGAGGTGGCGGGCGAGCCAGGCACCTACGTTGGACGGATACGAGTAGAAGGCAACTCCATAACCTACTGGTGCGTCGCGGACAACCTGCTCAAGGGCGCGGCGACCAATGCCGTGCAGATAGCCGAAGCGCTCCTCGGAGCGCGGGTCTAGCGTAAGCGGTTGGACGGTCTACCGCCTGACAGGTGAGGCCGCAAGACCGCTCTAGCCAGCGCTTGCCTGGCTCGGCACTTTCAGCCCTGAGGGCATATCCAGGCTCTCCCCTGCCCCAGAACTCGCCCGTGCTCGGTCGTGGCGCTATACTCGCCTCCGAAGGCCCGCGACCGGGCAGAGAGGAGGAGCCGATGTCCGACGAGAGGGAGAAGAGGTCCTTCTGGGACCGCCTGTTCAGCATCGAATATCACTCCGCGAGGGAGGAGAAGGTTATCGAATACATCATCCACCGCCTCGGCGAAGGCGCCAGCCTGCAGGAGATCGTGCACGAGGAATACGTGCGCCGCAACGCATCCCCGGTCGAGGTGGAGGAGATCTGCTCGAACCCGCGGCTCGTCGAGGCCGCCCGAGAGCGCATGCAACAAGACTTCAGCTCGGAGGAGCTCGACCCGACCCGACGCCCTTGAATCTGTAGTTGACAAGGCAGAACCCCATCCGGGAGGCGCGAGGGCTGTATAATCTTAAGGTTGTGGGTTTGTAAGCTGTGGAGGCCGGATGCCGATCTACGAGTACAAGTGCGAGAACGGGCACGTCTTCGACGTGATGCAGAAACTCTCCGAAGATCCCCTGACCGCCTGCGTCGAGTGCGGCTCACCGGTCAGGAAGGTGCTGCACCCGGTCAACATCTCGTTCAAGGGATCCGGGTTCTACTCGACCGACTACAAGGGCGGCTCGCAGAAGAGCGAGCCGGTCAAGAACGGTGAGAAGAAAGAAGGGGCCACAGACAAGAAGGACTCCTCGACCGAGAAGACCACCGGCAAACAGGACTGATGAAGTTGAGCCCGAGTACGGAGGAGCCACAAAGACGGATCCACCCGGACGGCGCTGTCCGACGCGCCTTCAGGGTGCTCGTGCTCGGTATCACGCTCCTCTTTGTCCTCGCCGCCCTCGCAATCTCCTCCGCCCTCGTCGTCTACACGGCCTGGATCCACGACCTCCGTAACGGCCTCTTCGCCCTGCTCTTCGCCATCCTTAGCGCCCAGATCGCCCTCAACTGGCTCCTCTGGCGCGACGAGGATGAAGAGTAACCTTCAGCTCGCCCCTATCTGACGCCTAGCCCTCAGATAGGGGCTTCGCTGAGCAACGAACCGCCCCAGCGTGCTGGCCAGCCTTCGGTCGGTCTGAAAAGTCCTGCAAATTAAACCTCAACTTCGGGTCTAGGGGGTAGACAGGCTACTCCCGCGTTTCGTATAGTTCTCGTCGTCCGAGGGAGGACAGGGAGAACAGGCGGGGGCGGTGCCGGCACAGCTGGCGCCGCCGAAGCCCCGGATTTTCGGGAGGAGGGGTTTGGCGGGTTCGTCGGGCGGAGCTTTCGCGCACCTGCACTGTCACTCGGAGTACTCGATGCTCGACGGGGCGAGCCGCATCCGGGACCTCATCTCCTTTGCCAAGGCAGAGCGCATGCCGGGCATAGCGCTGACCGATCACGGTGTGATGTACGGCGCCGTCAAGTTCTACAAGGAGGCGAAGAGCGCCGGAATAAAGCCGATCATGGGCTGCGAGGTCTACGTGACGGCCGACCGTCGCGACCGCAGCCGCGCCCCCTACTATCATCTCACCCTCCTCGCTCGCACAGCCGAGGGGTACAGGAACCTCATCAAGCTGTGCACCGCCGGGTTCCTTGAGGGCTTCTACCGCAAGCCGCGGGTGGACATGGAGCTCTTGCGGCGTCACGGGCGGGGGATCATCTGTCTCTCCGGGTGCCTCAGCGCCGAGGTCCCGACGCGCATTCTAGAGGGACGTATAGACGAGGCCAGGAAGCTCTTGCTCGAGTACGCGGAGATCTTCGACGCCGCGTATCTGGAGTTGCAGGACCACCTGGAGATCCCCGCGCAGAAGCGGGTAAACGAGGGTTTGTTCCGGTTGCACGCAGAGACCGGCTTGGACCTCGTCGCTACCAACGATTCCCATTACACCGCCCGCAGCGACGCGAGGATGCACGACGCGCTCCTTTGCATCGGCACTGGCAAGTTCTACAACGACCCCAAGCGGATGAAGTTCACCGGCCAGGAGTTCTACGTCAAGTCGGCCGAGGAGATGGCCAGGCTCTTCCCGAAGCATCCCGAGGCGCTCGAGAACACCCTCGAGGTCGTCGACCTCGTCGAGGACGTCGGCATAGAGCTCGGCAAGACCCGGCTCCCCAACTTCCCGAAGCCCGCGGGGTACACGGCGGACAACTACTTGCGCGAGCGGTGCGAAGCGGGGCTGGTGAAGCGGTATGGCAGGATCACACCCGACATACAGCGCCGGCTGGACTTCGAGCTCTCGACCATCGAGAAGATGGGCTTCGCGGACTACTTCCTCATCGTGTGGGACTTCGTCAAGTACGCCAAAGACAGGAAGATAGCGGTCGGGCCGGGTCGCGGTTCGGCGGCGGGATCTATCGTCGCCTTCGCGCTCGAGATAACGGACCTCGATCCCCTCGAATACTCGCTCCTCTTCGAGCGGTTTCTGAACCCCGACCGCATCAGCATGCCGGACGTAGACATAGACTTCTCGGTGCAGGGGCGCGGCGAGGTCATGAGGTACGTGACCGACAAGTACGGCGGCTACGACCACGTAGCCCAGATCATCACCTTCGGGACCATCGGGGCGAAGGCTGCCATCAGGGATTCGGGCAGGATCTTCCAGTACCCCTACTCGGACACGGACAAGCTGGCCAAGTTCATCCCGGAGAAGCCGGTCGGGACGACGCTCCGCGACGTGCTGATGCCAGGAGAAGATGGATACATAACCGGTGACAAACACCCGGGTGCTGCGCGCGACATCATCCAGTTCGTAGAGCGGGACGAGGCTGCCAAGCAGGTCCTCGACACCGCATTCGAGATAGAAGGCTTCGCCCGCCACGCGGGGACTCATGCTGCTGGCGTAGTAATCTCCGAGGAGCCCCTGACGGACATAGTCCCGTTGCAGACGGTCAAGAAGGCCAGCGTGAAGAGCGATCCCACGGCGAGCGAGGAAGACGAGCAGCTCTCCGTCATGGTCCAGCACCCGATGAGCGACGTCGAGGCGCTGGGTCTCCTGAAGGTGGACTTCCTGGGCTTGAGGAACCTCGATGTCATAGAGGAGACGCTCCAGACGATCAAAGAAACGACGGGCGAGGAGGTGGACATACGCACCATCCCCCTCGATGATGGGGAGACGCTCGAGCTCTTCGCCAGGGGCGACACGTTCGGCGTGTTCCAGTTCGAGTCGAGCGGGATGCAGCGTATGCTCCAGGAGGTCAGGCCCGACCGCTTCGACGACCTCGTGGCCCTGAACGCCCTTTATCGTCCGGGCCCCATGGACTACATCCCTAACTTCAAGCGCGGCAAGCACGACCCCGAGAGCGTCAAGTACCTCGACCCGCGCCTGAAGCCCATCCTGGAGCCGACTTACGGCGTCGCGGCCTACCAGGAGCAGCTCATGGAGATCTCCAAGGCTTTAGGTGGCTTTACGCCGGGCGAGGCGGATACGTTGAGGAAAGCGATCGGGAAGAAGAACGTGAGGCTGCTCGCCCCGCTCAAGGACAAGTTTATCGGGGGATGTTCCGAAAACCGGGTTGCGCCGGAGGTCGCTGAGGAGCTTTGGAACTGGATGGAGAAGGCGGGAGGCTACTCGTTCAACAAGAGCCACTCTGCCTGCTACTCGTTTCTCGCCTTCCAGACGGCCTATCTGAAGGCTCATTACCCGGAGGCATACATGGCGGCCCTGATGAGCAGTGTTATGAACACCAAGGACAGAGTGCCGCAGTACGTCGCAGAGGCGCGGGCCATGAAAATCCGGGTCCTCCCACCCGACGTCAACGAGAGCGGGCGCCGCTTCACGGTGGTCGGGGACACCATCCGCTTCGGTCTCTCCGCCGTCAAGAACGTCGGGGATAACTGCGTCGAGGCCATTATCGCCGCGCGGGAGGAGGGTGGACCGTTCGAGGACATCTTCGACTTCTGCGAGCGGGTGGAGGCGAGCACGTTCAACAAGCGGACCCTCGAGTCGCTCGTAAAGTGTGGGGCCTTCGACGGCACCGGCCACCCGCGCGCGGCGATGCTCGAGGTGCACGGGCAGGCCGTCGAGAGGGTGGCCGGGGACAAGGGGGGAGGCGACGACGACCAGTTCTGCATGTTCGACTCGGCGGAGCTCGCGGACCTCGCGCCCCCGAAACCCGAGATACCCGCCATAGAAGACGACAGACGCCAGAGTCTCGAGTGGGAGAAGGAGACGCTAGGGCTCTTTGTCTCGGACCACCCGCTCAGGCCCGTGTTGCACAAGCTAAAAAAGCACGCCGACACCACCGTATCCGAGCTGGACAGCTGCCGGGACGGGGAGGTCGTGTGGGTAGGGGGGCTCGCGACCTCCGTACGGGTCAACACCACCCGGAAAGGAGACCAGATGGCCATGCTCCAGCTCGACGACACGCGCGGGCTGGCCGAGGTCATCGTCTTCCCGAGGGTCTACGCGAGTTGCGCCGAGTGCGTCAGGGAGGACGCCGTACTCAAGGTAAAGGGGCGCGTCGAGCGCAAGGAGGGGCTCCCCAGGATCGTGGCGCTCGAGATAGAGGAGCTCCACCTCGAGCCGGGCCTCGACCCCGTCTACCTCCACGCGGCGTGTTTCGTGGATCAGCCGCGATCCGTTGCGGACAAGGCCTTCGAGATCGTCGGCCACCACCGGGGCGGCAGCCCGCTATTTCTGGTCTCGAGCGACGGGGCGCTGGAGGAGCGGATCGGGGCGGTCGAGGACTCCTCCGAACTGCATGCCGAGCTGAAGCAGATTCTCGGACCGCGTTGCATAAGCTACGTCCGTCCTCAGGAACCGGAGATGGAGCGTGTTTCCTGAGGACGGACTGCACGGTCGCGTCGAAACTCTGGCGCGTGCGAGGATCCAGACTCCCAGCAGCAAAGAGATGACGTGCGAAGGTCGGGCTTCTCGAGCCATCCGGACGTGAGATAGCTCCAAGCAGCGGTTGTCCGAGCTGTTGATCGAAGCCGTATTCTGCATGGTCATATCCCGCGCTTGCAGGGAGGGCTCTGATCAGGCGAATGCTACCGTTTTCACTCCACGGCAAACGTCGGGCGGGGGCAGAAACGGTAGCTTTGCGAGAGCCGCCCGGGCTTGTGATACTTTTCAGGACGTGCGCGAGAAGAAGAGGAGCATGAACGTGACCGATA
>DASTQK010000322.1:0-4193 GCA_035761765.1 Rubrobacteraceae bacterium | reverse complement strand
CCAGGATCGAGCCTCCCCTCAGGGTCACAACGTTCGCGTTGGCCGAGTACGCCGGGATGCACGTATTCTCGAGGTCGGGTGCGAGGACGACGCTCGGCCTGTTCAGGATCCCTCCGAGCCAGGGGTAGATAGGGGACAAGCACGACCTCCCCGCCGGACCGCCTTCCTGGCCCGAGCGGTAGACGTCCCTGGCGCCTTCTACGGAGGGCGACCACGCCGCCGCCACGAGCCCCGCCACGAGCAGGAGGGGGAGGAGCCGGGTGGCTCCACGGGGGGCGCCGAGTACGTTCAGGCGCCTCTCCGCCAGCACCACCGCCGAGAAGGCCGCCCAGCCGAGGGTCAGCGCGGCGGCCAGGGGGATAGGCCACGCCAGGCGCCAGAGCTGGCCGGGGAGCACGATCCTGTCCCCCACGAACGTGGCGACAGGGGGCACGTAGCATATTATGGTGGCCAGCGCGAGCGTCCCGAAGAGCAGCTGGGCCGCGAGGCTACTCTTCAGGCGCCACAGCAGGAAAGGCAGCCCGAGCACGAAGGCCGCCACTATCGCCGGGTTCAGTATCAGCGAGGGGTGCATTATGTAGTAGCCGCCTTCGAGCTCGAGGATATGATTCCACCACGGCTTCACGAACACCATGTTGGCCAGCACCTCGGGCTCGTGGGAGTTGATGTCCGCGTCGCTCAGCACGGCGGTCAGCGAGTTCCCCGTGCCGAGGACGTAGAGGGCGGGGACGAGTACGACGCTCCAGAGAGCGACCGCCAGGGCTACCATCGTCGTCCAGGCCTCCCGCCTGCGCCAGTTGAGGGCGACGTGGACGAGGCCGAACCCCGCCACACACAGGCCGATTATCGCCAGCCCCACGGGGTGCGTGGTCATCACCGACCAGCAGGTGAACGCGAAGGCGACCAGGTAGCGCGGTGCGCGGCTCTCTGCGAAGGCGAAGGCGAAGGCGAGCGAGACGGGTAAGAAGAGGAACTTCGCGACGAACTTGTCCTCCGTTATGCGGCTGATGAACTCGCCGCCGAAGGTGAAGACCGAGGGCTCGATGTTGATGAGGAAGAACAGGGCGTACAGGCAGCCGGACAGCAGCGCCGCCGCCTCGCTCTTAATCAGGGTTCGGGCCAGGGCGTAGAAGGCGAGCAGGGAGACGAAGACAAGCGTCGGGGCCAGGTAGTCGAGCACCAACACGACCGGGTCTATACCGGAGATGCGCGAGAGGGCGGCCTGCTGCAGCAGCCAGCCGTTGATCTGGGCGCGCGAAACCTCGCTTACCTGGCCGAAGTAAGGCTCGCGCACGGCGAGCCTCTCCGCCTCCAGGAAGTCGCGCACGTAGGCCAGGTAGACCCAGAGGTCGTTATAGGGGTGCGGCACCTTCCATCCGCAGATTGCCACGAGGGCCGCGCCGAGCAGCAGGAAAGGTATCCAGAGCCACCGGCGGGAAGTTTCGTGCGGGACTTCGTCCTCATTTCGGTCCGGGCGTCTGAGGACAGCCACGATCATGGCCGCCGTTAGGAATGACGCTAGCACCGCGCCGAAGACCCACAGGTACGCGTCGAAGCTCAGGTGCGCCAGGAGCACCGGGACGCCTGCGAGCCCGAAGATGCCCACGCTGATCACGAACGAGGCCGGTACCAGGGCGGCGCCGGAGAACCGGTCGGCGAAGAACCAGTGCGAGACCAAGAGCCCCGGCATCACGAACAGGAAGAGCGTGCCTGCGAAGGCGAAGATGGGGTAGGCCTCGAGAAGGCCTCGCATGGGGCCGACGACGATCATGGCTCCCGCGCTCGCCAGGACGAGGGGCACCTCGAGCGAGCGCGGGCGGCCAAGCGCCTCTATCGCCTCCTTGTACCCGATCATGGCCTCTCCCTGGACTCCTGTCTGTGCGCCAATCAGGGACACCGGGGATTCTACGCCAAAGGGCGCGGGGATGAACCACGATCTAGACTGACCCGCCCCGGCGCCACCGCGCCCTGCCCTCGATGTAGAGGTCGCCGCCGCGCAGGTCGTTGATCACGACGACGGGGAAGTCTTCGACGACGAGCCGGCGGATCGCTTCGGGGCCGAGGTCCTCGTAGGCGAGCACTTCGGCCGCCTTCACGCGGTCGGCCAGGAGCGCGGCCGTCCCTTCGACCGCGCCGAGGTAGACGCACCCGTGCTCTCGCATGCTCCGCTTCACCTCTTCCGAGCGAGCGCCCTTGCCGACCATGCCCTTGAGGCCGCGCTCGATCAGGAGCGGCGAGAAAGGGTCCATCCTGGAGGCGGTGGTCGGTCCCGCCGGTCCGAGCACGCTGCCCGGACGCGCCGGAGCCGGTCCCGTGAAGTAGATGATCTGCCCCTCCGGGTCGAAGGGGAGCGGCTCTCCATTTTCGATAGCGTCCTTCATGCGGGTGTGGGCCGCGTCGCGCGCGGTGTAGACGACACCGTGCAGGAGCACGACGTCGCCGCTCGAGAGCGGCTCCAGGTCGCGCCGCTCGAGGGGCGTCTCGAGGCGGACAGGCTCGATGCGCGTGGCTCCGCTCACAGCTCGACCGAAGAGGTGCGATGGGAGTGGCAGTCCAGGTTCACCGCGACGGGGAAGGCGGCGATGTGCGTCGCGAAGCTCTCGACGTGGACCGCGAGCGCCGTCACCGTGCCGCCGTAGCCGGCCGGCCCGATGCCAGTGTCGTTTATGGCCTCGAGAAGCTCCCTCTCCAGCCTTGCTATCTTGGGATCTGGGCTCGGCTCGCCGGAGGGCCTGGTCAGTGCCTTCTTGGCGAGCAGGGCCGCCCTCTCGAACGGTCCGCCTATGCCGACGCCGACTGTAAGGGGCGGGCTCGCGTTCGGCCCGGCTCTCTCGACCGTCTCGACGACAAAGCGCTTCATCCCCTCGACGCCGTCGGCGGGGGTGAGCATCTTTAGAGAGCTCATGTTGTCGCAACCGGCTCCCTTCACGAGCATCGTCAGCTTCAAGGCGTCGCCCGGCACCAGGTCGTAGTAGACGATCGCCGGGGTGTTGTCGCCGGTGTTGGTTCGGTCTACCGGTCCCCGGACGATGGACTTGCGCAAAAACCCCTCGTCGTAGCCGCGGCGGACGCCCTCGTCTATCGCTTCGCCGAGTTCGCCTCCCACCACGCGGACCTCGCTCCCGAGCTCGACGAAGAAGACCGCGTAGCCGGTGTCCTGGCAGAAAGCGACGCACCGCTCGCGCGCCACTCGCGCGTTCTCGAGCAGTTCCCCGATCACCTCCCGCCCCAGGGGGGACTCCTCCTCTTCGAGCGCACGCCGCAGCGCCGAGAGGTGGTCCTCTGGCAGGCGTGTGTTCGCTTCGATGCACAGCTCACGCACCGCGTACGTGATATCAGCCGATTCTACCTCTCGCACCCTTCACCCCTCGTGTCGTCTTGCGTAAGGGTAGCATCGGGGAAGGCGCCGCTCCTCGATGTACTATGGGGACATCCCCGGCAGAAAATCACTCATCCAGGGGCCAAACTGCCGGAAGAAGGCCGCTACGTTAATCCGGCTGCGAGTCCTGGATAGAGGAGGAGGCATGGCTGACCAGAACATCACCCTCGGTGGAGCGCCGCAGAGCGACAGGTTGGACGAGGCCGGCTTCGAGGAGCTGAGAGCCAACTTCCGCGGCGAGCTGCTGCGGTCGCGGGACGACGGCTACGATGCCGCGCGCGCCGTCTTCAACGGCATGATCGACCGTCGGCCAGCCGTGATCGCGCGCTGCGCCGGCGTGGCCGACGTGATCGCCGCGGTGAACTTCGCGCGCGAGCACGACGTCCAGGTGGCGGTGCGCGGCGGGGGACACTCGGTTCCTGGCTACGCGGTGGTGGACGGGGGCATCGTCGTGGACCTCTCGCCGATGAAGGGAGTCTGGGTAGACCCGGAGACCCGCACTGCACGGGCGCAGGCCGGGCTTCTGTGGGGGGAGCTCGACCGCGAGACACAGGTCTTCGGCCTCGCCGTTACGGGCGGTCGTGTCTCGGACACCGGGATCGCCGGTCTCACCCTCGGGGGCGGGAGCGGCTGGCTGGAACGCAAGATCGGGTTCACGGTGGACAACCTGATCTCCGCGGACGTCGTCGCCGCCGACGGGCGCTTCTTGAGGGCGAGCGCCGAGGAGAACGAGGACCTGTTCTGGGCTCTCAAGGGCGGGGGTGGCAACTTCGGGATCGTTACCTCTTTCGAGTACCGGCTTCACCCGGTAGGC
>DASTQK010000321.1:0-2897 GCA_035761765.1 Rubrobacteraceae bacterium | reverse complement strand
GCCCGAGCCCGAGAAGTCGCAGCATCCGCGGCCGTCGGCCATCATGCCGAGCATCCTCACCCTGATGGGGTCGGAGAGGGCGCGGCCCAGGGCGACGAGCCGCTCCACCCCCTCCTCGGAGTCGCCCCTGCGGACGCTGTTCTCCTCGACGACCCCCCCGAGCTCTTCCGCGCTCACGCCGTCTCCTGGGGGACCCCGGCCGGCTTGCGACCCCGGATGAAGGCGCTGGCCAGCGGGACCTCCGTCGCCGTCACGGTGTCGCCGCAGCACCCGGAGGCCTCGACGAACTCTTCCTCGTAGGTGTGGGTGACCTCCACCGAGACGTCCTCGAAGCCCGCCTCCCGCAGCAGCTCCTCGTACTCATCCTTCTCCAGCGCGCCCGAGACGCATCCCGACCAAGCCTCCATGCTCCTCACCAGCTCGGGCGGGAGCTTGCCCTTGTCGCCGAGGAAGACCATGTCAGAGACCGCGAAGCGTCCCCCCGGCTTGAGAACGCGAAACGTCTCGGAGATGACCTTGGGCTTGTCGGTCGAAAGGTTGATCACGCAGTTGGAGATCACAACGTCTACGTGGTCCTCCGGGAGCGGGATGTCCTCGATGTGGCCCTTGAGGAACTCCGCGTTCTCGGCCCCCGCCTCGGCCCGGTTCTTCTCGGCAAGCTCTAGCATCTCGTCGGTCATGTCGAGGCCGTAAGCCTTCCCGCCAGGCGACACCCGCTTGGCCGAGAGCAGAACGTCTATGCCGCCGCCGCTGCCGAGGTCCAGGACCACCTCACCCGGGGAGAGCGTGGCCAGAGCCGTGGGGTTGCCGCACCCCAACGACGCCGCCCCCGCCGCTTCGGGTAGCTCCTTAAGCTCCTCGGCGGAGTAGCCGCCCCCCGTCCAGTCTACGCCGAGAGCCTCGGAGTCGAGGCCTCGCTCACCCGCCGACCCGCAACACGAGGCCGACCCCGTGCCCTCCAGAACCGTCCTGGCGGCCCCCGCGTACCTCTCCTTGACCCGTTCCCGCGTCTCCTCGCTCACGACTCTCCTTCCGATCAACCTTGTTTGATCGGAGTATGGATCAAGATACGTTGATTTGTCAAGTGCACGAGGACGATATTCACCCAATCTCCTGGAAATCTGAGGATCTCGGAAGTCGGTTGTACGCCCTGGATCGCATCGCGCCGGGCTGCTAGCCTCATCACGACATATCAACAAGCGTTAGAATGAGCGCAGGCGAGTAGGAAGGCAGCAGGAGCCACCGTGGCGGCCCGCACCCCCGCACGTAAGAAGATGCTGCACCGCAGGGGCCTGCTCCTGGAGTGGTTCACCGTCGGCTGGAACGTCGTGGAGGCGGTGGTCGCGATAGGGGTGGGTCTCCTCGTGGGCAGCGTCGCCCTGGTTGGCTTCGGCGTGGACTCCGGGATAGAGGTGGTCTCGGCGGTCGCCCTGCTGTGGCGGTTGTACAGGGCGGGACCTAACGCGAGCGCCCGGGAGCACGGCGACGCCGAGCGCAAGGCGCTCTACCTCGTGGCTGCAACCTTCTTCTTGCTGGCCGCCTACATCACCTATGAGGCCATAGGCGCTCTCACCGCGGGCGAGGGGCCGGAGAGCTCGGCGGTGGCCCTAGTGCTCTCGGTGGTTTCCATGCTCGTCATGCCGACCCTCGCCTACCTCAAGGGTCGCACCGGGCGTGAGATGGGCAGCCGGGCGCTCGTGGCTGACTCGGTCGAGACGTGGGTGTGTGCCTACCTCTCGGTCGCGCTGCTCGGGGCCGTGGGCCTGAACGCGGCCTTCGGGTGGTGGTGGGCCGACCCCGTGGGGGCGCTCGCTATGCTGCCCGTGATCCTCTGGCAAGGCTGGGAGACTCTGGAGGACGCCCGCGAGGAGGGCGAGCATGATTAGGGTGCTGGCAACGAGAAACCGGTCAGATCTGGCCACCACAATTGAGCAGTCTTGCTCAAGGCACGATGTTGCTCCTACGATACCATCTGCTCGTAGAGCACGAGGAGAGTGAGCTATGCGGAACGTGTGGGTTGCGCTCGGGTTTGTTGGGGCGCTCGCGGTGGGACTCCTGGTGGGGCTCCTCCTCGGGGTCTTCGGCTCGGGTGGGGAGCAAGGAACGGCAGCGCCTCCCCCGCGCACCGTCACCGTGGAGAAGACCGTCCCGGCCGCGGAGAAGACCGTGCCGGCGCAGACTCCGAGTCCCCGAGCGTCTGCCCCCGCGCAGAACGTGGGCAGCCTCGACGACGCCCGCGCCGCCTTCGAGCGGGCCGTGGAAGGCTATGGCAACCCGAATCTGGAGGTTGCCGAGGTGATGGAGTTCACCAACAATTACTACGCCGAGGTCAGGGAGAAGGACACCGGCATCGGAGCGATGGAGCTCCTCATCGACAAGCCCGGCGGCTGGGTCTACCCCGAGCCGGGACCGAACATGATGTGGAACACCAAGTACGGCATGATGCCCAGGGGCGGTGGCTACGGGGGCATGATGGGTCCAGGCGGTCAGGGTATGATGGGTCCCAACAGACCGGGACAGACCCGACCGGGGGCACCCGCGGAGCAGATGACCGTGAGCCCCGAGCAGGCGAGGGAGATCGCTGACGCATACGTCGGGAGGGTCTCGCCGGGCACGCAGGCCGATGAGGCCGAAGAGTTCTACGGCTACTACACGCTGCACACCGAGAACGATGGCGAGGTCACGGGGATGCTCAGCGTCAACGGCTACTCGGGCGAGGTCTGGTACCACTCCTGGCACGGCCCCTTCATAGCGATGGAGGAGGAGCAGGTCGAATAATCAGTCCCCGCCCATCCCGGTGCCAGCGCAGGCGACCTGCTCGGTCTGTTTAATCTGTGCATCCGCGTACCTCGCGGAGCCGGTCACGGTAGTGATTGGTAAGAGCCCTGCGGTTTTCG
>DASTQK010000320.1:0-5060 GCA_035761765.1 Rubrobacteraceae bacterium | reverse complement strand
CTCATGAGCGAGCTCATTTCCCAGCGCGAGGTGGAGCCTATACTCTCTCGCACGTATAGGCGAGGGCGTCGGCTTGAGCGAAGACCATTCCTACGAGCTGTTCGGGCAGCTCGTGGACGAAGGCTTCGTCGATCCGGGTCGTGCTTATCGGGCAGGGGGCGCGATGCCGGGCAGCACCAGCCGGATCGTCGGGCGTGAAGGCAACATGACGGTCATAGGCGACGACGTTCAGCTTACTAGCAAAGGGCGAGCCGAGATTAGGTAATTCACTTGAGGTGTACGGGGGGAGGAGCTGGCGGGCGCCGTAGTCGCGACCGTCTTCGCCTCGGCCCTCTCGGTACCCAGAAACCCGCGGCGTACCGGCAGGTTCAGGAACAGGTTGCGCACCTCGACCGTGGTTCCGGGCGGGTGGGCGGCGGGTGCGGACTCTACCGCCTCGCCGGCGAAGACCGAGACGCGGGCGCCCAGCTCGTTTGGGCGTTCGCGAGTCGTCAGGGTAAGCGAGGAGACAGCTCCGATGGCGTGGAGGGCCTCGCCGCGGAAGCCAAGGGTATCGACGCTCGCGAGGTCGTCCGCGGTCAGGATCTTGCTCGTCGCGTGCCGCCTGAGCGCCCGCTCGGCGTCCTCCGGGGACATCCCCGAGCCGTCGTCGCGCACCCGGATCAGGGAGGTCCCGCCGCCCTCTATCTCCACCTCGATAAAGGAGGCATCGGCATCTAGAGAGTTCTCGATCAGCTCCTTGACCGCCGAGGCCGGGCGCTCTATTACCTCGCCCGCGGCGATCCTGTGCGCTACCTCCGGCGCGAGGACGTGGACCTTTCCACCGTACACCTTTGCCTCCTCGGCGAGGAGCTGGGGGAAGAGGTTCATGGCGCTAGCCCGCGAAGTCCTTGACGCCCTCTGACTCGAGGCGGGAGAGTATCTCGCCGGCCCGGTCGGTGACCTGCGGTGGCAACCCGGCGAGCCTTGCTACGTGGACACCGTAAGAGGAGGACTCGGCGCCCTCCTCGATGCGGTGCAGAAAGACGATCTCCCCTCCTATCTCCTCAACCGTGGCCTTGTGATTGCGGCAGCCGGGCAGGATCTCCGCGAGGCGCGTCAGCTCGTGGTAGTGGGTGGCGAAGAGGGTAAGGGACTGCACGTCGTCGTGCAGGTACTCGGCGATTGCCCACGCGAGGCTCATTCCGTCGTAGGTCGAGGTTCCCCGCCCGACCTCGTCGAGGATCACCAGACTGCGCTCCGTAGCAGAGTTCAGAATACTCGCCGCCTCGGTCATCTCGACCATGAAGGTTGACTCCCCGCTGGCGAGCCGGTCCTCGGCGCCCACCCTAGTAAAGATCCTGTCCACCACCCCTAGAGAAGCCCCTTCAGCGGGCACGTAGGAGCCGCTCTGGGCGAGGAGCGTTATGAGAGCGACCTGTCGCAAATATACGGACTTGCCTGCCATGTTGGGACCGGTGATGATCTGGAGCCTGGAGTCGCCATCCACCCGCGCGTCGTTGGGGACGAAGGGGGTCTCGGTAGTGTGCTCGACGACGGGGTGGCGTCCCGCGACTATCTTTATCCCCCGCTCCTCCGTCACCTCGGGACGGCAGTAGCGCAACTCTATGGCGGCAGCGGCGAAGGAGGCTATCACGTCCACGACGGCCACGGCGCGGGCTATCTTCTGCAGCTCGGGGGCTGCGTCCCTGACGGCGGCCCTTATCTCGGAGAGGATCCGGCGTTCGAGGCGCTCGACCTCGTCGCGCGCGGTAAGCATCCTGGACTCGTGCTCCTTGAGCTCGACGGTGACGTAGCGCGCGTTGTGCTTGAGGGCCTTGCGGTGCTCGTAGCGCGGCGGGACGTTGCTCGTCTCCTTGCCGGCCACCTCCATAAAGTAGCCCTCGCCGTCGCGGTAGCCGACCTTGAGCGTCTTCAAGCCCGTCTTCAATCGCTCCTGGGCCTCGAAGCGGGTGAGCCAGTCGTGGGCGCCGTCACGGAACTCGCGGGCCTCGTCCAGTTCTCGGGAGTAGCCGGACCTTATGATCTCCCCCTCCTCCTCGGAGATGGCCGCCGCGATGAGCTCCCGCACCCCCGGCGGTTCCTCCATCGCCGCGAGCGCCCTCCGGATGAGAGAGCTTGTCCTTGCAGCGCTGGCCAGCGACTCCTTGAGCGGGCCGAGGGCTTCGAGCGCGCTCCTCAAGGAGCGCAGGTCGTTGGGCGAGGCCGAGAGCCTGACGATACGGGTAGCGATGCGCTCGATGTCCGGGACGCTGCCGAGGTGCTCGCGCGCCTCCTCGCGCATCATGTAGTCCGAGGCGAGGGAGTCTACGGCCTCGAGGCGCTGGTTTATGCGGTCTGCCTCGAGAAGGGGCCGCTCCAGCCAGCGCCGCGAGGCCCGCTGCCCCATCGGGGTGCGGGTCCGGTCTATGGTCCCTATGAGCTCGTCGAGGCCGAGGTTGCGACGGGTAGCAGAGTCCAGGACCATCCCGGAGCCCGGGTCGTAGGGCCTGAAGTTGACGACCTGCTCTGGAGGGCTCCCCCCGCGCATCGAGGCGAGGTACTGGATAAGGGCCCCTGCGGCCCCGACGAGCGCTTCCCTCCCGTCCAGCCCGAACCCCTTGAGGCTCGCGACGCCGAAGTGGCGTATGAGCGCCTTCTCCCCCGCCGAGGGCTCGAAGGTCCAGCGCGGAGCCGGGCTTATGGCGGCCCTGATCCTCGGCAGGTCCTCAGCGGCAGTCCGCTCGGGGACGACCATCTCCCTTGGCGACCAGCGCTCCATTTCCGCCGGGAGGTTCTCCACGGGCACCTCTGTCCCCGTGAACTCGCCCGTCGAGGCCTCGACGATCGCGACGCCAGCGGTGCCGTCCCGGACGTTGATGGCGGCCAGGTAATTCGCCTGCCCGGCGGAGAGGACGTTGTCTTCGATCACCGTCCCCGGCGTGAGGACGCGCGAGATCTCACGCGTAAACTGCTTGGGACGGGTAGGGTGCGGCCGCTGCTCGGCTATGGCCACCGAGTGTCCTTTTCTGAGCAACACCGCTACGTGCTCCTGCAAGGCGTGGCCCGGCACCCCTGCCAGGGGTACCCGTCCCTCCCCGGCGGCCTCGCGGCTCGTCAGCCGGATCGAGAGTTCCCGCGAGATCGTCTTCGCGTCCTCCTCGAAGGTCTCGAAGAAGGTGCCCACCTGGTAGAAGAGGATCGTGCCCTGGGGCAGCTGGGCTTTGAGCTCGGCGTAGCGTCCTAGCATAGGGTTATTCTACGGCTCGATCCTCCGACCGTCAGTACCGAAAACCGCTTGTCGCGAGTCGACAATGTCTGCACTTGGATGAGCGGTCCTTCCAACCGCGAGATTCTCGATGCCATCTCCTACATCTTGAAGAGCGGCCGCGAACCAGCTTGGGAAGATAACGTGCCCTTTCGGCGGGGTCTACGCTATACATCGTATCTAGCAGAGGATAGATTACGAAGGTAGTCCTGGAGGCAGCCCGAGAGAGAAATGAGTCCCAAGCCAGTGATCCTCGACGTGGACCCCGGCCACGACGACGCCGTGGCTATCATGCTCGCCTGCGGCGCTACGGAGCTGGACCTCCTGGCCGTCACTACCGTCGCAGGTAACGTGTCGCTGGAGAAGACGACGCGCAACGCGCTGCGCATTCTGTCGCTCCTCGAACGTTCCGACGTACCCGTCGCCGCCGGAGCAGCCGCGCCGCTCGTCCGGCCCCTGCTCACCGCCGAAGACATCCACGGCGAGAGCGGGCTCGAGGGACCGGAGATCCCGGAGGCCTCGTTCGAACCCGACGCGCGCGGCGCGACGGAGCTGATCGCCGCCGCGATCGAGGGCTCTCCGGAACCCGTGACCCTCGTCCCTGTGGGACCTCTTACGAACGTCGCCCTCTTTTTGCGGGAGCACCCCGAGCTAAGAGACCGCATAGCTCGCATCTCACTCATGGGCGGGAGCATTGGGCTCGGCAATACCACGCCTGCCGCTGAGTTCAATGTCTACGTGGACCCGGAGGCGGCGCGCGAAGTCTTCGAGTCGGGGTTGCCGATCACCATGAGCGGCCTCGACGTGACGCACAGGGCCGACGCCGGCCCCTCCGAGAGGGAGGGGTTGAGGTCGCTCGGCCGTGTCGGGACCATTGCGGCGGAGCTGCTGGAGTTCTTCGCCGCAACGTACGAGAGCATCTACGGCATCGACGCGCCGCCGCTGCACGACGCCGTCGCGGTCGCCGCGGTGCTGGAGCCTGCGCTGCTGAAGACCCGGCCGATGCGGGTCGAGGTGGAATGCGAGAGCGAGCTGACCCGCGGCGAAACCGTCTGCGACTACTACGGCGTCACGAAGAAGCCCCCCAACGCCGAGGTCGGTGTGGGGCTGGACAGGGAGGGCTTCTTCGACCTCCTGTACCGGTCGCTGGCGCGTCTCTGAAGCAGAGACTCGTGCTGACCCTAGCGGTCCTCGAATAGTATGCAGAGCGCGGGCCTCGTTTCGCGTATACTCGATCGCCGTGTGGAGGAACATGACACGTCCCTACGGCACGGAAGAGCCGTTCCGCGATCTCCTGGAGGCCGCGAGATCCTGGAGCCGCGCGGCCCTGGGGGCCGGGGAGGTGGTGAGCCGGGCGGCGCGGCGCGCGGGCGAGGAGGCGCGAGCGGTGCGCGAGAGCGCGAGCGGGACGCCCGACGGCGCATACCTCGCCCGGGCCGGCGACCTCGCGCGGGCGCAGTGGTTTTTGTGGGCGTGGACGACGCTCGCGGCCGGGGAGCGCCTGGGCTGGGCATACCGGGGGAGCGGCGCGCCGCCCGGCCTCAGCCCTCCCGTCCCGTCGCCGCGGGCGGCCCTGCTCGGCACGCTCGCATCGGACCTGTACCTGGGGTACCTAGCGTTGCGTGAGCGCGGCCGGTGGTTCCCGGATCTGGTGCGCTCCGAGGACTGGGAGCTCGCGCACCGGCGCGGGGCGGGGCGCCTGCTCGACGCGGCGGAGGCGCTCGGGGGAACCCTGATCAAGGCCGGACAGTTCGCCTCGACCCGCCCCGACCTCCTCCCCACTCACTACGTCGAAGAGCTCTCATCACTCCAG
>DASTQK010000319.1:0-12173 GCA_035761765.1 Rubrobacteraceae bacterium | reverse complement strand
GGAGGGGGCCGGGTTGCGGAACTCGTGCCGCTCCTGCTCGCGGCCTGGATCTCGGTCTTCGCCATCTTTCGCCTCTACGACCGGGCGCACAGCAGGCGCGACCCGGCAGCGCTGGTCGGGGCCGCCCTCTCTTGGGCGGCTCTCGTCGCCGCCGCGGTGGCGATCTACCCGGAGAGCGGCCTGGAGCTCGGCTGGGTCCTGGCCGCCTCACTCATCGCTCTCCTGTGCGCCGGGGCCTTCAGGCTCCTCTACGAGCAGGGCATAGAGAGGATCTACCGCCGTGGTATCGGGCAGACGCCGGTCGTGGTGATCGGCAGGGAGGACGACCGCTCCCGGGTGCGCCGGATGATGGAGCGTGCCCCGGGCGCCTACTCCCTCGCGGGCGAGGTGGACTGCGGCGAGGCGGGGGTTGACCTCGCTGCGCTGCGCCGCACGCTCGACCATACCGGGGCGCGGGAAGTGATCCTGCTCGGCGCGGAGCTCCTCCCGGACGAGGAGTTCCTTGAGATCCTGCGCTCCGTGCGGCTGCGCGGCATGCCGTTGCGGGTGGTGCCCGGCGCTCTGGCCCTCATGCGGAGCCGCCCGGCGGTCTCCCAGAGCCTGGGTCTACCTCTCCTCGAGGTCCACTACCCCCGGCTGGACAACACCCAGCGGGTCCTCAAGCGCGCCCTCGACGTGACGGTCTCCGTGGGCGGCCTGGTCCTCCTCTCGCCGCTCTTCCTGGCCGTGGCGATAGCCATAAGGCTCGGCTCGCCGGGTCCCGTCCTGTTCCGTCAGAAGCGGGTCGGGGCCGACGGGAGGGTGTTCATCTGCTACATGTTCCGCTCGATGTACGAGGGTGCCGAGCGGCGCCAGGCAGAGCTCGAGATCATGAACGAGGCCGACGTTCCCGTCTTCAAGATAAGAGATGACCCCCGCGTGACCCCAGTTGGACGCTTTCTGAGGCGCTGGAGCATCGACGAGCTGCCCCAGCTCGCGAACGTACTCAAGGGGGAGATGAGCCTTGTGGGTCCCAGACCCCTGCCGGTACGGGACTTCCAGCTGATGGAGGAGGTCCACAAGCGGCGCCTGGAGGCCGTACCCGGGATGACCGGTTACTGGCAGATCAGCGGTCGCAGCAACCTTTCCTTCGAAGACATGGTGCGGCTGGACCTCTACTACATAGAGAACTGGTCGCTCTCGTTCGACGTAAAGATCATACTGCGCACCCTCGGCGCCGTCCTGCGCCGCGAAGGTGCGTACTGAGGAACCTTCCTGCGAGGAGAGTGGGTGCACCCCAGGCGTCGTTGCCCGGACATAGGGTGGGCCAGGGAGGAACTCGGTTGGTAGCCGCGCGTGGAAAGAAGGCCTTCGAGAGGTTCGCCGGACGCTCGAGCAGGGCCGAAGTCATCCTCCCCCGGTGACGAGCCGGATTATTCCTTTAGAATATGCTGCTGCGCGGGCGAAGACCACCAGCGTCGCCGCCGGCCCAGAGTCTAGCCACCTTCCGAGCGGAGGGACGTAATGAACGCGATAGTGGTGATCCTGGACAGCCTGAGAAAGGACCACGTCCGGGTCTACGGCAACGACCGGATCAGGACCCCCAGCCTCGACGCGCTCTCGGAGGAGAGTTTGCGCTTCACCCGCGCCTACCCCGAGTCCATCCCGACTCTCCCGGCGCGCAGGGCGATCCACACGGGGATACGCACCTGGCCTTTCAGGGACTGGGAGCCTCCGGAGGGAGAGGACTTCATGCCGGCGGGCTGGCAGCACATCCCCGAGGACCAGACCACCCTGGCCGAAGTCCTCAACCTGCAGCAGGGCTTCAACACCGTGCTCCTCTCGGACACCCACCATATGTTCAAGGCCTCGATGAACTTCCAGCGCGGCTTCAAGGTGTTCGACTGGGTCAGGGGCCAGGAGCGGGACCGCTACCGCCCGACCATGCGGATCTCGCAGGAGAAGGTGGACCAGATGACAGTCCCCGGCAACTCCCGGAGCATGGAGGACAAGGTCCGCCAGTACCTCGCCAATACCCAGGACAGGAGCTCCGAGGAAGACTGGTTCGCCCCCAGGGTGTTCACCATGGCCTCCGAATTTCTCAAGACGGCCGACAGGGGGCTGCCGTTCTTGCTCGTCGTCGACTGCTTCGACCCGCACGAGCCCTGGGACCCGCCCGAGGAGTACGTAAACCACTACAGCGAAAACTACGACGGGCCCGAGCCTATCGTGCCGGAGTACGACGACGCCGGCTGGATCGACGAGCGGGAGCTGGAGCGGATGCGTGCCCTCTACGCCGGCGAGGTGACCATGACCGACCGCTGGCTGGGCCGCTTCCTCGACACGCTCGACTCCCAGGACTTCGCGGAGGAGACCGTGCTCGTGGTCCTCTCTGACCACGGCGTCGCCCTCGGCGAGCACAACGCTACGGGCAAGCCGTTCTGGGCGCTATACCCCGAGCTCACCGACATCCCGTTCTTTATCCGTCACCCCGAGGGTAAGGGGGGAGGCGAGACCAGCGACTTCTTCGCCTCGACCCACGACGTGGCCCCCACGATCCTGGGCTTCCTCGGGGTGGAGCCCGAGAGCCCGATGGAAGGCCAGGATCTCTCCGTGCTCTTCGGCGGTGGCCAGCCGCAGGAGAGGAACCACTTCACTCTGGGCTATGACGAGTACGTGTGGACGCGCGACGAACGCTACGCCATGGTGAGCCGCAACGATGGAGCAGAGGCCAGGCTCTACGACCTGAGCACGGACCCCCAGATGAACACTGACATAGCCGGGGACGACCCCGACGTGACGAGGCAGATGTTCGACGAGTACGTACTCGGCGACGCCGGCGGCCCGCTGCCGAGGTACTGAGTGGTGCTCAGGATCTTCTCGTCTCTCCTGCGGTGGAGTGTACTGCTGTGCGTGCCCGGAGGCGTGCTCTGGGCGCTCTCTCCCGTCGGTGTGTATCTCTCCGAGCAGAGGTTCCACACCCCGAACGTCTTCTGGAAGCTGTTCCCTTCGGCTCCGCTGTTGCTCCTCGCGGGCCTCGTCGGAGTGTATCTCTTCGCGGGCAGAGGAAGGCTGGAGAGGGCGGGCCTCCTGCTGGCGCTCGTCGGGTTGATCCTCATCCTGGTAGGCGACATCGGCGAGTTCTGGCTCGGACTGGACGACCGCTACATCATGACGGCCCCGGCCTACCGTGCCTTCCGGGCAGGGCTGATAGTCTTTGCGGTCGGCTCGCTGCTGATTGGGGTGGGAGCAGGGAGGGAGAGGACGCTGCCGATCTGGGGAGCGCTGCCGTTTGCGATCACCTCGCTTTGCGGGCTCGTGGCCTTCTGGAGGGACCTGGGGCAGTTTGGCGCGGCGCTCTGGGTCGTGTTCGGCCTCGGGTGGGCGTGGCTGGGCTTCACCCTCCTGATAGAGGGGGTTGCCCGCTTCCTGCGGGAGAGACAGGCGTTCCCTTCTGGCCAGGGCTCGATGCCGGGATCAAACATCTACGATCCTACGCCGCACTCAGAAGACAGAGATCCGGGCTCCCGCGTGAGCGGCCGCCCACCTGAGGACGCGCCCTCGGGGTCGCCTGAGGTCACCTCGACCGACGCCATAGGCGATTCGCGCGGCGACACCTACGTCGCGAGGGTAGCGCGCGGGGCGGGCATCAGCACGGCCGGGCAGGGGGTGGGTCGAGTGCTCGGGTTCGTCACGCAGGCGGCCATCTCCCAGTTGTTCGGGGTTGCGGCGTTCGGGTTCTACACCTCCGGCGTGGCTGCAGTTAACCTCGGGCAGATCATCTCCCGCTTCGGGATGGAGAACGGCGTCGTACGTTACGTGGCCCACCACCGCGCCAGGGGCGACACACCACGGGTGCGAGGCACGATCATCCAGGCGGTATTCTTCTCCTTCGGCGTGAGCGTCGTCCTCTCCGCAGTTATGTTCTTCGGAGCGCCGCTCATGGCCGAGCGGTTCTACGACGCGCCAGTAATGGAGAGCGTGCTGCGGGCGTTCGCCATCACGCTGCCGTTCTTTACCTTCATGATGATGGTCTTGTGGGCTACGCAAGGCTTCCAGACGGTCACCTACGCCAGCTACGTGCAGCAGATGATCCGGCCCGCCCTCTACCTGTTGTTCCTCCCCCTCTTCTATCTATTGGGGGCCGGGCTCGTGGGCGTGATCGCCGCCTATGGGCTCTCGATGCTCCTCGGCTCCGTCTTCGCCGTCTACTACCTGAGGAAGCTGTTCCCGCCGCTCTTCGACAACAAGGTACGGCCGAAGTTCGAGACCAGGGCTCTCTTCTCCGTCTCCATACCCATGAGCATCACCACGGGGGCACAGTACCTCAACACGTGGAGCGCGGTCTGGATCATCGGGTACTTCGCGGCCGGCGCGCCCGTGGGGATCTTCACCGCCGCTGCGCGCACAGCGACGCTCTCGACCATCGTGCGCTTCGCGTTCTCAGGCATCTTCTCCCCGATAATCTCGAGCCTCCACGCGCAGGGAGACAGGGAGAGCCTGGGCAGGCTCTACAAGGACATCTCGCGCTGGATCTTCACGGGAGCCTTCGCGATCTTTCTGGTGATCTTGCTGCTCGCGGAGGACGTCCTGGTCCTCGGATTCGGGAGGGAGGCGGCGGTGGGGGTCACGGCCCTGATCGTCGTCGCCTTTGCCCAGCTCTTCAGCTCGTCGGTGGGACCGACACCGCGCATGCTCGCCATGACCGATAACCAGAACGTCGCGATGGTCGCCACCGCGGTCGCCTCCGTGGTGGGCGTCGTCGTGAGCTTCGTCCTGATCGGGCTGGCACCCACGTCCGAGCAGAAGATCCTGGGCGCCGCCGTCGGTATGGCCTCCGCTATCCTCACCGAGAACACCGCGACGCTGCTGGCCGTGAAACGCCGCCTGGGCTTCTGGCCCTACAACCTGGCCTGGATGAAACCCCTCGCCGCCGGCCTCGCCGCCGCCGCGCTGGCCTTCGTGGTGGGCCTGCTCCTGCCCCTGCCGGCGTTCCTGAAGATAGCCGTCGTTGGGGGCGTCTTCGGCGCCGCCTATCTGGTGCTGCTCCTCCTGCTGGGTCTCAACGAGACCGACCGGGAGTTCCTCGGCGCGTTCCGGGACGTCGCGCTGCGCATCCTGCGGCGCGGTCGTGGAGGAGTGGGCAGTGGCTAGCGCGTCGGTCAAAGTCCTCTACGTCGTCGGGCTCGGACGGAGCGGGAGCACGATCCTCTCGAACTCCCTGGGCCAGATCCCCGGCTTCTTCTCGGGCGGCGAGCTGAACTTCATCTGGCGCCACAACGTGATCGAGAACCGCCTCTGCGGCTGCGGGAGACCCTTCCGCGAGTGCCCGGTGTGGACGGAGGTCATGGGCGAGGCATTCGGCGGCATGGACGGGGTAGACCCCCGCGAGATGATGCGCCTTCAGAGCACCGGCACGCGCACCCGGCACATCCCCTCGATGTTGACGGAGCGGGGAAGGCGCGGTCTCGCCGAGAGGCTGGAGAAGTTATTGTTGGGCTACGGCAGGCTCTACGAGGCCATAGGGACCGTCACGGGCAGCCGAGTGGTCGTGGACTCCTCCAAAGAGCCGGCGCACGGGTTCGCGATGAGCATGGTCCCCGGGGTGGACTTCTACGCTTTGCACCTGATCCGGGATCCCAGGGCCGCCGCCTACTCCTGGTCGAAGAAGAAGCCCCAGCCGGACACGGACACCAGGGAGCACATGGTCCGCTTCAGTCCCGCCAAGAGTTCCGCTCTTTGGAACTCCTGGAACGCCTCCGCCGAAGCCCTCTGGCGTCACAACCCCGAGAGATACCTGCGCCTGCGTTACGAGGACTTCGTCTCGAGCCCCCGCGAGAGCTTCGAGCAGATACTCCGTCTCGTCGGAG
This sequence comes from Rubrobacteraceae bacterium, assembly GCA_035761765.1. GTDB lineage: Bacteria > Actinomycetota > Rubrobacteria > Rubrobacterales > Rubrobacteraceae > JALYGY01. The sequence goes on along the minus strand of DASTQK010000319.1, from coordinate 6,324 downwards.
AAGCGGACGCCGGGCCGCCACTCGTCAGCGAGCACGAGGTCAAGCTCGGCATAAGCCACACCGTCTCCGGCAACCCCAACCGTTTCGAGACCGGCGCCGTCGAGCTGCGCCCCGATCGCGAGTGGATCTCGAAGATGAGCCCCCGCGACAGGGCGCTCGTCACCGCCCTGACGTTTCCCCTCTTGAAACATTACGGATATTGAGAGCTGACGCCTCGCTCTCAGCCCGTCGCCTGGCGAAGCCAGCGTGCTAGAAGCTGAAGCTGTAGCGCTGCTCCTGCCAGGGGTCGCCGTAGTTGTGGTAGCCGTTGTTCTCCCAGAAGCCGGGTTTGTCTTCGGCGAGTAGTTCGATCCCGCGTATCCATTTGGCGCTCTTCCAGGCGTAGAGGCGCGGTATGACGAGGCGCATCGGGTAGCCGTGACCCGGCTCGAGCGGCTCGCCGTTGTGGCGGGTGGCAAAAAGCGCATCCTCTTCGTAGAGTTCCCCGAGGGGCGCGTTAGTGGTGTAGCCGCCGTCACAGAAGACCGAGAAGAACCTGGCTTCCGGCTTCGGCTCCGCCAGCTCCAGAACCTTCTTCGCCGGCACGCCTGTCCAGACGTTGTCCAGCTTGCTCCACGAGGTCACGCAGTGCATGTCCGCCTTTACCTCCACGGTGGGAAGCTCGTTCCACTCCTCCCACGTGAAGCGCAGCGGGCTCTCGACGAGACCGCCGACGGTGAAGTCCCAGGATTCGGGATCGAACGTCGGCGTGGTGCCGTAGGTAAGGATCGGCCAGCGGTCCCCGACCAGGTACTGTCCGGGGGGCACCCGTTCCTTACCGCGTGCGGTATCGATCTCGATGCGTTGCATGACTTCTACTCCGCCTCGACCTTTTCCTGCGGCTTCTTGCCGATGCTCACCAGCTCGGGCGTCACGCCGGTCTCCGGACCGTCGCCCAGCTCCTTGTCCCTGTACTGGTAGACGCCACGGCAGGTGTGGCCGCCGGTGGTGCGCTTCTCGGTGTATGAGAGCTTCACGTTCGGGTTTATGGCGTTGACCATCGCCTTCTCGTAGGTCGAGAACGCTGCGCACGGCTTCACGTCCCAGCCCGGGACGCCCTCCTGGCCCATACCGCCGAACCACGGGCAGCGGTCGGCGTTTATCACGTACTCGCCTTCTTTGGTCTCTGTGAGCGTGATCTCGATGTCGAAGAAGCGGTTGGCGAGCATGACCACGTCTACGGTGTCCTTCATCGTCTTTACGCCGAGCTGCTCGCGCAGATCCCGCCCCTGCTTCTCGCCGATACGGCTCATGGCGAGCTTGCCTATCTTCTGGCCGTCGTAGCCCAGGTCGTCTGCGGCCCGGATCATCTCGTCCAGGATCACACCCGTCCCGGCGCTCGCCGCCTTCCACTTGTACCACGTCGGCCCCGGCAGCCCGAGGCGCATCGCCAGGCGTGCGAGGAAGAGGGGCAGTTTGGGGAGACCGTAGACCTTGAGCCACTTCATTTCTCAGATGTCCTTCCTACGCTTACGCTGGCGACTACGACATTATAACCCCCGTGCCCGGACTACCGCGCTGTCCTCCGCTGGATTACGATTGAGCCGCCTGTCGGAGCAACCCCGGGGAGCCGTGTGAGCCGTGCGTGACGATGAGAGACCGAAACCCTGCTTCCCCGCGCCGCATGCGCGAGAGGTCCGCGACCGCGCCTCCGGGTACGCGAACCTCTTGCTGGACTGTCTCTTCGCCAGGTCGCCTACCTACTACACCGTTGGCTGGCAAGATGTGCTCCTGGACCTGGAAGCGCATCTGGGTCACGTGGAGGGTGTACTCGAAGAGCCGGCCCTGAGGGAGGTCGAAGGGAGTACGCGCCGGCTGCTGGAGGAGATCCGCGACCGCGACCCGTTCAGCCCCCGCTGGGCCGCCGACTCGCTCCTCGCGCGCTTCTGCTACCTGACGTGCCGCCTGCTCGAGCCGGACGTCGTCGTCGAGACCGGTGTCGCCTACGGCGTGAGCTCGGCGTTTATCCTCAAGGCCCTGGAGGAGAACGGCCGCGGCACGCTGCACAGCGTTGACCTGCCGCCCTTCAGGGGTAGGTATCACGAGTTCTGGGGCATCGCCGTGGACGAGTCGCTGAGGCCCAGATGGAGCCTCCACCGCGGTTCCAGCGGACGGGTCCTGCCGGAACTCCTCGAAGGGGTGAACAACGTTGACCTCTTTCTGCACGACAGCCTGCACACCTACCGTAACATGAGGCGCGAGTTCGAAGCGGTCTGGCCTCGTCTGCGAACCGGCGGTGTGATCCTGGCCGACGACGTCGAGAGGAACTGCGCCTTTGGCGAGCTGCCACGAAAGTGCCCTGCGCTCTGGCGGGTGGTGCGGGCCCGGCAAGAACACCCCTTGCACGACAAAGCCCTGACGAAGGTGACGTTCGGCGTTGTAATCAAGTAGTTGACAGTGGCGAGAGGCGCCAGCGCATGAATGCCCGAGAACAGCGAGCACCTACCTTCACGTCAGGATACGCACTCGGCTAGTAACCTGGTCTACCCATACGCTTGTAGGTGATCTGCTTGCCCGCCTCGACACCGGGCTGGTCGAAGGCGTTGACGCCGTAGAGGGAGCCGGCGATGGCGGTCTGCACCTCGAGTGCCTGGAAGAGGTAGCCGAGGTTCTCTTCGTCGACCGCGCCGAGCTTTATAGTCGAGTTGGGACGGCCTGCTTCGGTGAGGGCCTTTCGCGTTGCGTCGAGCTCGACGTTCAAGAGCTCGGCCATGGTATGGCCGCCGAGGTAGCCGACCCCTTCGAGGTCCTCGTAGGCAGGGGGAATCGGGAGGTCCCGCGGATGATCTTCGACCTCGACGATCTCTATGACCTTGTCCTGCGGGCCCTCCATGTAGAGCTGGACCTGGGAGTGCTGGTCTGTGGTGCCGACCGCGCCGTGCGGCGTCGAGCCCTTGCCGTCCTTGCCCAGAGACTCGGCCCAGAGCTGGACGAACCAGGCGGCAAGCCTCTCCAGGGCGTCAGCGTAGGTCATCATGACCCTGATGTTGCGCCCCCTCGCGGTGTCCATGAGGTAGTGCATCGCCGCCCCCCTGACCGCCGGGTGATCGGCTCGCTGCTCTCTCACCTCGTCCACGCACCGGGCGGCCCCGGCGAGCAGCGCCTCGACTTCCAGGCCCGCAACGGCCGCCGGCAGCAGCCCGACGGGGGTTAGAACCGAGAACCTGCCGCCTACATCCTCGGGTATGGGGAGCACCGTGAGGTCGTCGCGGGAGGATATCTCCCGGAGGAAGCCCTGCTCCGGATCGGTGGTGGAGACGCTCCGCCCCTGGTAGCCGAAGGTGCCCAAAGAGTCGACGAGCCAGCCGCGGATGACGAGGAAGTTCGCCATCGTCTCCGCGGTCGAGCCTGACTTGGTCACGACGTTTACCCAGGTGCTCTGGGGATCGGCGACGTCGAGTATAGCCGAGAGGGTGTTGGGATCCGTGTTCTCGGCGAAGTGGAGCCTCGGCCCGCGGCGGGCTTCGGCGGGGAGCGCGTTGTAGTAGGGGTGGTTGAGCGCCTTGTGGAGCGCCATCGGGCCGAGGGCCGAGCCCCCGATGCCGACGTGGATGAAGTCCGTGGCCCCGGAGCTCCGGATCTCCTGCGCCACCCGCGCGCAGGCCTCGGCGTACTCGCCGGTCTGCGGGAGCCGCATGAAGCCGGGAGGGTCCTCCAGAAACCCATCCGTGGCCTCCTGCAGGCGGGGGCGAACTTTGTCCAGCTCGTCTCGTCCCAGCCCGCCCTCCACCTCCGTGAGGTTCTCGTAATCGAAGCTGACTTCGGCCATCTCCTGACTCCCCTCTGTCGCGCTACGGAAGGCGATCGCCGCCCCGTATATAATGCCCGGCCATCGTGCAAAGTACGCTCATCGTACCCCGCCCGAAGCCGTGAGGCCGGACGCAGCCCCGATCTCCAAGGTGATGGCTCGCCTCAAGGGGGAGTACCCGGACGCTAGAACCGAATTGAACTGGGAGAGCCCCCTGGAGCTCCTGGTCGCGACGATGCTCTCGGCCCAGACGACCGACGTGCGGGTAAACATGGTCACCGAAGAGCTGTTCGAGAGATACCGCACCGCCGCCGACTACGCCGGGGCAGATCCCGCCCAACTCGAAGGAGACATCAGGCCGACGGGTTTCTATCGCAACAAGGCCCGCGCCCTGCAGGGGATGGCCCGCGCCCTCCTCGAGCACCACGGCGGGGAGGTTCCGCGCACTATGGCCGAGCTGGTCGCCCTCCCCGGCGTCGGCCGCAAGACGGCTAACGTAGTCCTGGGCAACGCTTTCGGCGTCGACGAGGGCGTTGTCGTGGACACCCACGTCCGGCGTGTCTCGGGCAGGCTCGGCCTCACGGAAGAGAACGACCCGGAGAAGATAGAGCAGGACCTTCTTCCTCTGATCCCCGAGGGTGAGCGCGCGCTCTTCTCCCACCTCCTCATCTTCCACGGCCGCCGCGTCTGTAAGGCCCGCGCACCCGACTGCCCGAACTGTGTCCTGAACGACGTGTGTCCGAAGCTCGGCCTGTAATGAATCGGGTTTCGGGGGGCTGCCTGGTGTCGCGCGCTTCTTCTGGCGTGCTATGGTAGCGGCTTGGACGAGATGGGATCCACGCTAACCCACCTGGAGGGCGCTCTCTCGGGGACGACCTACCCCGCCGACGAACCGGCGAACCTCGACCCGAAAGACGGCCGCCCCCTGCTTGCCCGCTACGACCTCGAGAGAGCCGCCCGTACCCTAACGGTGGAGTCACTGGCAACCCGCCGCGAGGGTGGGATGTGGCGCTACTCCGAGCTGCTGCCGGTGAGGGATCCCGAGCGCGTCGTCTCCCTGGGCGAGGGGGACACGCCGCTGCTGCCGCAGCCGAGGCTGGGGAGAGCTTTCGGTCTGAGGCGCCTCTACACCAAGGCGGAGGGTCTGAACCCGACCGGCTCGTTCAAGGCGCGCGGCATGTCCGCGGCGGTCTCCCGCAACGCGGAGCTCGGCGCGACCTCCTTTGTAGCTCCCTCAGCGGGCAACGCGGCGGGTGCTCTGGCGGCCTACGGGGCAGCGGCCGGGGCCACGGTAACCGTCGTAGTTCCCGTCGACGCGCCGCCAGCCAGCCGCGATGAGGCTCTCGTCATGGGCGCCCGGGTAGTGCTCGTGGAGGGCTTGATCAGCGACTGCGGTCGCGTCGCCTCCGCTCTGGCCGAGCCTCTCGGCGCCTTCGACGTGAGCACGCTGAAAGAACCTTATCGTGTCGAGGGCAAGAAGACCATGGGTCTCGAACTCGCCGAGCAGCGCGGCTGGCGTCTCCCCGACGTCATCGTCTACCCCACCGGTGGAGGGACCGGCCTCGTGGGGATGTGGAAGGCTTTCGACGAGCTCGAAACGCTCGCCTTCATAGGTCCCGAACGCCCACGCATGATCGCCGTACAGGCCGAGGGCTGCGCCCCGATTGTGCGAGCCTTCGAGGCCGGAGAGCGCTTCGCCAGGCCTTTCGAGAACGCCCGCACCCGTGCCGCCGGACTCCGCGTCCCGTCCGCCGTAGGCGACTTCCTGATCCTGGCCGCACTGCGGGAGTCCGGCGGTACGGCCGTCGCGGTGGACGAAGACTCGATCACCCGCACGCAACTGCTGGCCGGGCGCCTGGGCGCGGGGTACGTGAGCCCGGAGTCCGCCGCCGCTCTCGCCGCCGTTCCCGAACTGCGCGACCGCGGCGAGCTGGACCCGGATGAGGAGGTCGTCGTCTTTGACTGCGGCATCGGTCAGAAGTACCCGCCACCCCCGAACCTCCCCGAACCACCGACCATAGACCCCTCCAAATACGATCCGGAACGCCTGGCCGCAGATCTCGACGCCCGGAGCCCTGAACGCCCGCTCGGCATCGTATAATGTAGAGAATCTGGGGGTATGGCAGAGCGGACGAATGCACTGGTCTTGAAAACCAGAGGTGGTAAGACACCCGTAGGTTCGAATCCTACTGCCCCCGTACCTATCCAGCACGCAACCGATTTCAATGGTTATTTTGCGTTAAAAGTATTAAAAATTGTTAAAATAATGGAGACTTTCGCGTTTTGATTCTGTACACTGTGGGTACCTTCTCATGACGGAGGGGGGAGCGCAGGCTGTTTGGAAAACGGAGTAGAAGAAGGAGGACTGGATGAAGAGGGCGTTATTCCTGGCTACGGCCGCTCTCCTGCTCATGCTGGTACTCGCGCCCGTTGCGATGGCGCAGGAGACCACCATGATGGCGGAAGAGACGCAGATGGCACCTAGCGGCGACGACACGACCGTGATGGAAGGAACCCAGGCTGAGGATGATCTGCCG
>DASTQK010000318.1:0-3745 GCA_035761765.1 Rubrobacteraceae bacterium | reverse complement strand
GAGCTGGCCGCCCTCGTCGTAGCCGACGTAGCCTGGCGGGCTACCGACCAGACGGGAGACGGTGTGGCGCTCCATGTACTCGGACATGTCGAGACGGATCATGGAGTCCTGGTCGCCGAAGAGGTACTCGGCGAGCGTCCTGGCGAGCTCGGTCTTCCCGACGCCCGTGGGGCCGAGGAAGACGAACGAGCCGCTGGGGCGGTTCGGGTCCTTGATGCCGGCGAAGGTCCGACGTATGGAGCGGGAGACGGCCTTTATGGCCTCGTTCTGCCCGACGACGCGGTCGTGCAGTTCGTCCTCCATCTTGAGCAGACGCGCAGACTCCTCCTCGGTCATCTTCTTCACCGGGATGCCGGTCCACATCGAGACGATCTCGGCGATCTCGTTCTCCCCGATAGAGACGCGGTGCTCCTCGTCGCCCTCCCGCCACGACTTCTCGAGCTCGCGGCGCTGCAGGGTGAGCTTCTTCTCGTTGTCCCTCAGGCGCGCGGCCTTCTCGAACTCCTGGCCGTCTATGGCGGCCTCTTTCTCGGCCCTGACCTGCGATATCTCCTCGTCCAGCTCCTTGTAGTAGGGCGGCGAGGACATGGTCTTGATCCTCATCTTGGACGCCGCCTCGTCGACGAGGTCTATGGCCTTGTCCGGGAGGAAGCGGTCCGCGATATAGCGGTCGCCGAGCTGCGAGGCGGCCTTCAAAGCCTCGTCAGTGATCTCGATCTTGTGGTGCTCCTCATACTTCTCCCTGAGGCCCTTGAGGATGAGCTCGGTCTCCTCGACCGTCGGCTCACCGACCTGGATGGTCTGGAAGCGCCGCTCGAGAGCCTTGTCCTTCTCGACGTACTTGCGGTACTCGTCGATGGTGGTAGCGCCGATGACCTGGATCTCACCGCGCGCCAGCGCCGGCTTGAGTATGGAAGCTGCGTCTATGGCACCCTCGGCCGCCCCTGCCCCGACCAGATTATGTATCTCGTCTATGAACAGGATGATATCGCCGTGGTCGGTGATCTCCTTCATTATCTTCTTCAGGCGCTCCTCGAACTCGCCGCGGTACTTGGAGCCGGCGACGAGCGCGCCGAGGTCTAGCGTGTAGACCTCTTTGTCCGCGAGGATCTCCGGAACGCGTCCATCGGCGATCTCCTCCGCGAGTCCCTCGACGATAGCGGTCTTGCCCACTCCGGGCTCGCCGATGATGACGGGGTTGTTCTTGGTGCGCCGGACCAGGATCTGCATGATCCTGGCTATCTCCTGGCTCCTCCCGATGACGGGATCGAGCTTGTCTTCCTCGGCGTAGGCCGTGAGGTTGCGCCCGTACTGATCGAGCTGGCGCGTCTTGGGCCTCTTGGCCTCGACGCCGCGCCCGCCGGCCTCGCCACCGCTCCGGCTCCTGCCGCGACCGCCGCCGAGCATCCGCACTACCTCGCGGCGGACCTTGTCCGGGTCGATGTCCAGGTTGGAGAGGACCCGAGCGGCGACGCCCTCGCTCTCCCTTACCAGACCGAGCAGGATGTGCTCGGTGCCGATGTAGTTGTGGCCGAGTTGGAGCGCTTCGCGCAGCGCAAGCTCCAGCACCTTCTTGGAGCGCGGGGTGAACGGAGCCTGGGCGCCGGTACCCTCTTCGCCATAGCCGACGATCGACTCGACCTGTTCGCGCACTTCATCGAGTGTGACGTTCAGCGAGGCGAGCGCGCGCGCGGCGACCCCTTCGTCCTCGCGCAGGAGGCCGAGGAGGAGGTGCTCGGTGCCGATGTAGTTGTGGTTGAAGTGGCGGGCCTCTTCCTGGGCAAGAACCACTACCTTACGGGCCCGTTCCGTGAACCGTTCGAACATTAGCGGGATCCTCCTCCACTTCGAGGGTCCTTCACGGCGTCGGGTGCAGTGACTGTTCGATGGTGTATACGACGGTCGAATATGGTCGGATTATACATCTGCGAAAATCTGCCTTTCGAAATATAACGTGCCTCTCATAACCGCGCGCTCCGCCTGACGTTAAGTATACAGCGGTTTCAACCGGATTTATGATCTTTCGACCGCTTTACGCTGTGAGCGCTATCCGTTGTGTGGCCCGAGCTACCGCCACCCTCCGTAGCGCTTTTCGAAGAGCCTACCGCGTCCCAGGGATCTGGTCGGTGTGCCGCATCACACCTGGAACCTCCCCCGAACGATCTCCGGAGGCAGCCCGGCGACGAAAGGCCCGGCCCTGGGACCGCTCTTTTTCCCCAGCAAGACGGCGTAGACGGCGGCGAACGCCCTCTTGGGCTTGAGCCCCAGCTCGACGGCCGTGGAGTACAGGAGGTCCTGCACCTCGCTGCCGCTCATCTCCGGCCCCAGCCTCTCCGCGACGGTAGCAAGATATTCGCGCTGCTCGTCGTCCAGGCCCCGCGACGCCTCCCTCGCCTCCTCCTCCGAGAGCAGCCGCAGCCGCACGGACTCCGGCGCCCACTCCTCGGCCCAGTTGCGGGCGTAGGCGAGGTCCCGGGCGAGCCGATTCTTGTCCCGGCTGACCTCCTCGTAGCCGCCGCGCCGCAGCATCTCGGCGGCCGCGCCCGCGTCCTCGCCCACGGTCTGGGCGACGGTGACCAGGTGGGTGAAGGGAACGAAAGGCTCGCCACTCTCGGCGCGGTACTCGTCCATGAAGCGAGGGAACCCCTCGCCAAGCTCGAGGTCGGACCTGCGGGCCGGGTCGCGACCTAGCACCATCCGCCGCAGGGCATCGGGGGGCATGATCCCGAGCAGGTCGTTGGGGAGTAGCACTATCCCTCTGGAGCTGCTCATGTCGCCTCTGCCCTTGATCCCGATCCACTCGTACTCGTAGCGACCCGGCACCGGGTAGTGGAAGACCTCTTCGGCCATGCGGTCGGCCGTGTCGGTCGAGCCGCCGCGGCTGGTGTGGTCCTTGCCGAACGGCTCGAAGGTGACGCCGAGCGCCTTCCACCGCGCCGCGAGCTCCACCCGCCAGCCGAGCTTGCCCTCGCCCCTCGAGTAGTCCGCGTCCACCTCGAAGCCGTCCTCATCTTCGAAGACGACCCTGTGCTCCTCTGGGACGTGGTCCAGGATCCTGTGCCCCGTGAGCCTCCCCGAAACATCCCGCGGCAGATACGGCGACCAGTGCTCGGGCATACGACGACCCGTGACCTCCTGAAGGATCCCGCGCAACTCTTTCGTGTGCTCGAGCGCCTCCCTCGTCACCTCGGTGTAGACGCCGCTCTCGTAGAGCTCGTGCGAGCGGAGGACCTCGATGTCCATCTGCATCTCGCGCAGCGCCTCCTCGAAGGGAGCGAGGAAGTGCTCGGCATACGAGACGTGGCAGCCCTCGGGGTCGGGGACGCGCGAGAGGCTGTGACCGAGGTACTCCTCGAAACTCTCGGGTATGCCGGGCGCGATCTTGCGCAAAGGGTCTATGGTGTCGGCGTGGAAGACGAAGCGCACCTCCTCGCCCCTGGCCCTCAGGGCATTCGCCACCGCCTCCCCGACCAGGACCTCTCGCAGGTTGCCGACGTGAATGTGGCCGGAGGTGCTGATACCGGTTACCACCACGTGCGGTCCAGCTCCAAGGCTCCGGGCCACCCTCTCGGCCCAACCGGGTACGGGAAGTTCGCTCAACCTGTGCTCCACGTAGACTTTAGGTTGGTTTTCAGGTTGAAGGAGAAGCGAGCCGCCAGCGCCGTTAGCTCGCGACCTCGACGTTCACGATCTCGTACTCCGTCGAGCCGCGGGGCGTGGAGACCGTAACCTTGTCCCCCACCTT
>DASTQK010000317.1:0-4066 GCA_035761765.1 Rubrobacteraceae bacterium | reverse complement strand
ACTATATTCATATCACACATATACGCGTCTTGCACACTAGGAGAGCCTCGAATACGGAGTCCTGGTGAACGATCTCACGCCGAGGAAGTTCCTTTTTGTCCCTAACCAGAAGTGAGCAGCGGTGCAGGCGCTGGACAATGGAGGCCGTGAGAGGATCTTCTCAGGAATCAGCCATTTCAGCCTACCGACGGCGAATTCAGCATGGCATATCTAAGCTGCTTTCTTATCTCTGCCTTGCTCTGTGCAACGCCGTATCACGCTCGCGGTGGTGTCAGAGTGGCGTCAAGAGTACGTGGATACACGTTGCAGGAGGTTTTCAAGCCAGTCGTAGGCCACAGTTCCCCTGCCGCGCCAGCCTCGTTCCTATGCTACCCCCGGGCGCTAAAGGTTCCTCCCCCTCCCCCATACCCCCCTGATGCCGACAGTCTCGGCGTCGAAGAGCAGCAAGTGCCCGCAGTTGTCGCAAGCTACCTTCACCACCCCCCCGCCCTCGATAAGGTCCTCGTCGCCCTCCTCAAGGAGTGCCCTGACGTAGGCGGCGTCGGCGAAACGCCACTTGCCCTCCTGTCCGCAGCCAGGGCACCTGACTACCGCCTTGGCACGCATCCAATCCTCCAACACCCGCCGCTGCGAGGAGCTAAGGGGCACTACCAGACCTCCTTCATCAATCCGACGCTTTCGAGAGTTGGATGATGGCACCCCACGGGTAGAACAGCGGTCGCGCCGGGTGTTCGCCATGGCCTTCCAGCGTCAGGACGATCCCCCGATCGTTGACCTCTTTGAGGCGGCCGTCGGTGTACTCCGTGCTGCTGCCCGAAACGAAGATCAGCTCCACCTCTCTGCCGATCCAGGCCTCTGGGACGGGCTTACTGTCGCTAGGCTCGCTCAACCCCTTCGGCCTCGCCTTCTCCGGCGCTCCTCTGCAAGTCCCTCCTGCCACGCTTGCGCCCTTTCGGCGCCGTGCGGCCCGTCACGCAGCTCCTGGAGCTGATGGCCGGCCTCGGTTTGCAGAATGGCCTCGAGCGCTTGCTCGTAGGGTTCCCCTGTCCGCCTCACTCGATCCCTCGTCTGGCGAGCAAGGATTTCGTCTGCCATTTCGGCCACCTGCTGGTTCTCTCGCATGACCCGCTCCTTCCCGGGAGCTCGCCCCTATGCTAGTGGCATGGTACTACCCTCTGGGGTCTTCGTTCGGTAAAGGAATGCGCTATACTCCTCGCACAGGAAGGAGGACGCGTGCAGCAGCGCACCGTCGAGATCCACCCACACCCTCACCGTCCCACGAGCTGATACGTCCACTGGACGGCGAGTCGCCGGGTCTCGAAGCCGTGCCGACCGAGCAGAACGCCCTGCGCGCCACCCGTCGCCTGATCGCGCGCATCAAGTGCGAGGCGTGTGGTGGCGTGCGGCAGGCGACGGTTTGGCATGTCCTCAACGCGGAGGACGCGCAGATCATCGAGGAAGACAGCGAGGCCCAGCAGGAGCGCGACCTGACGTTGTTCCAGCGCTGGCACCAGGGACGCGGAACGGACCCGGGGGTCGCGTTCGAGGAGCTGAAGCAGCGTACAGGGGGTCAGGCCCGGAACCTGATCGAGGAGCACAAACGCGACCGCAAGGCATCTCTCGGACCCTTCGAGCGGCCGGAGCTGGAAACCAGGTAGGAGGCCGGGCCGGGACCCTACGGTGCCTCGGCTCTCTGACCGTCAAGCCTTACGCAGCATGTCCAGGCCGCGTCGGGTGATCCTGAACGCGAAGTCGTGGTGCTGTGCCCCGGAGGCGTTCCTGAGCCGCTCGTTGGCTTCCCGGTCGGGTACCAACGCCCCCGTGTCCAGGAGCCACCATACGGCCGAGCGGTAGAGGGTAGATCCCACCCTGAGCCCGGCGTCATGGGCCTCTTGCTCTCCCGGCTCCACCGCACCACCCTCGAGGTCGTGGGCTTGGTTCTCGTTGAGTGCCTGCAACAGCCGCCGTGCGGCTCCCTCGACGTCAGCCACGGTCACGCTCCTCGAGCCGCCACCGCGTGGTCTCCAGAGCGTCACCCACTAACGTCCTGGCGTCAGCGATGGCCTTCACCAGGGCCACCTCGTCCTCATCTCGCGTCCCGGGGTCCAGGAAGCGCTGCGCTTCCTCAAGTTCGCCGTCGGCGCGGCCCAGGTGCCCTCGCAGCCGCTCCAGTGTCGTCTCGTGGCGATTTTCCACTTACCCACCCTTCTTATCTGTCCGCCGAAGGTGCACGACCGCCACGAGCGACGTCCTCTTCTACCGTCTTCAACGCAACGACGTGAGCTCGGCCATCTGCTCGCTTATCTCGCGCAGAGCGCCCCTTGTGTGAGCTTCGAGCAGCCCACGCCTGTAGTCGTCCTCGATCTCCTTACGTGCCCCAAGGCCTCTTCCATGGCGTCGCGCACGTTGTCGAGACGCCCGAGCAGCTCCCGCGAATCCTCGCGCCGGTCCATCGATCACCTTCCAAAGAGTCGCCTGCACTCAGCCACTGAGGATCTCTTCTAGCCCCTTGTTCGTCATCCTGTAGCGCGAGTGCGAGGAGCCTGGGCACGGCTCTATGTAGCCGTGGTCGAGCAAGTACCGTAGGGCCTCGTCGTATTCGGGCTGGTAGGGGTTGATGCCCGCCTTCTCCGCTGCTTCGAAGGGGATCACCTCGCGGGTGGGCTTGCCATGAAGCTGCTCCCTCGTTGCGTGCAACAGCCGCGTGGCGATCTCAGCCGTAACTACCACTTGCGGCTGCCGGGGTCCCGAGCAAGCCACCCGTCCCGCCGCTCCTTGAGCCAGGTCGTTCGCAACCTGTCTGCCGCAACCCTGGCTGGCATGTCCTTGGGGGAGAGCTCATCCAGATGCTTGTATGACACCTTCCCCATGCTCATCAGCGCCACCAGACCTTCCTCTGCCTGCCTCCGGTCCTCGTAGGCCAGCCGCTCCAAAGCCGCCGATGGCTCCCCGGGCAGCGCTTCTCCTAGCAACTCGGCGAGCTGGCCGCCCTTGCGCTTCTCCAGCTCCCGCAGCTCATGCTGCATAAACCGCTCCCAAGCGGCGGCTTCTTGTGCTCGCTGCCTTCTCTCAGCCTGCTCTTGCTTAAGCTCCTGAGCGCGCTCGTGCGCGAGATCTTCGGCCTTCTCGGCGCCGTGGGGTCCGTCACGCAGCTCACCGAGCTGCCGACCGGCCTTGGTTTCGAGGACCGCCTCGAGCGCCACCCCGAACGCTTCCCCAGTCTGCCTTGCCCGGTCCCTCGCCTGGCGCACCAGGACATCGAGCGCTATGTCGGCTACCTGTTGGTTCTTATTCACAGCGCTCCCTCGTTTCCTTCCTAGCCGTCATCTGCCGTAACGTCGTCGTAACGCCAGGGCGAGTCCTCCGGATAAGCGGCCTCATCCTGCCGGTGTTGCTGAGCACGCTCTTTTGCATCGTAGAACCAGGGGTGGGTGAGGCTGTCCGGTAGACGGCCTTCTCGCTCTCGGATATCGTCGACGAAGCCGCCGAGGTCAGCGCCGCACCGGCCACAGGCGGTGGTGGTGCTGGTAGCGCTAAGGATCAGCCGTTCGCCGCAGTCGCACTCGAGGACGACGTGAGCCGGATGCCACTCGTAGACCTTGCCGAACGGAACCTCGCACACCTCGTAGCGCGCTTCGACGCGCTCGATGATCTTCTGCGCCATAGGCTCTTGGCCCTTCCCGCCGCCCGGCGCACCCAGCGAAGACCTACGAGAGGCAGCGTCATGATGTCTTTGCAACTATGATGACTATACCACGCCCATCGCGCGGTCTCTTCGAGGCTGGGGCTCTACTTTAGGACGTGTTCTCAAGCTTACCTCACGCGAGCGGGGCGACGTAGCGCAGCACGGCCCAGAAATGGCAAGCGCTCCCTGCCACGACGAAGAGATGCCAGAGCTCGTGGAAGCCGAACATCCCGGGTATCAGATTCGGACGCTTGAATCCGTAGACCAGCGCTCCTGCGCTGTAGACGAGGCCGCCTGCCAAGACCCAGGCCATCCCCGCAGCCGGCACCGCCTGCAGGAGGGCCGGAGCCGCAACTACTGCGATCCAACCCATCCCGAGGT
>DASTQK010000316.1:0-8333 GCA_035761765.1 Rubrobacteraceae bacterium | reverse complement strand
GTTGCGCACCGTCCCTATGGCGTTCTCACCCCTGATCCTCATCGCGACCACGGGGGTGGAGGTGATGAACTCGACCAGCTCCTCGAAAAAGGGTTTCTCGCGGTGCTCGGCGTAGTGCTCCTCGGCCAGCTCGCGGCTCACGTCCACAAGCTGGAGATCGCCTATCTCCAGCCCCTTACTCTCCAGGCGGCCGATGATCTCGCCCACAAGGCGGCGGCGCACACCGTCACCCTTGACCAACACCAGGGTCTCTTCCAAAACGTATCCTCCTTCTACCAGCTTATGCGCTTGCCGCTGCGCTGGTTGGTGCCGCAGTAAGGGCAGGTCTCCCACTCCATGTTGATCGGCCGCGTGCAGTTGACGCAGGGCTTCTTGAGCTCCCAGTTACACACAGGGCAGATCAGGAAGTCCTTCTCGACCAGATTGCGGCAGTTGGGGCACAGGAGTGTGTTGTTCCTGAGCTCCCTCTCGAGGACCGCTAGCTCCAGCTCGCGCTCGCGCGACTCCTCCAGGTACTCTGGCGGGCGGACGATGAGGTAGATGAGCGTACCGAGGTAAGGCAGGATGACCGCCACTATCCCCCAGAGTATCCCTGAGGTCCCGCGCCTCCCAGCGTCCGTATAGGTCCAGTAGACGAGCGCGACCCACACGACGATGAAAAGGAGCACGAGGAGCTGGACCGTGATACGCAGTACCGGGCTCTGCAAGAACTCCGTGATGATCCGGAACGGGTCCGCGTCCTGCTGAACGAACAATAGAGTGCTCACAGGATGAACCTCAGCATCATCAAGTAGCCGAGAGCGAAGAACACCGCGGCGACGACGAACAGCAATCCCACCAGTTTCCAGGCACCGCTACCTCTCATGCAGCCAACGCAGTACCGGCGCGGCGGTCTGCAGCGAGCCCGTCACCAGCACCACGCCACCATGGGCTCTGATCTCCTCGACCGCCTCCTCGATGGCCCTTACGATATCGGATTCCACCCGAGCCCGCCTCCCTTCGCGGTCCCGTGGACCGTGCTCGCGCATGAGGTGCGCGGGGTCCGCAGCCCCCTCGCCCTCGGGGCGTGTGAGCACGAGGACGCGGGCCTGTTTTCGCAACCCGGTTAGCATACTTCCGACATCTTTGTCTCGCAAGACCCCGAAGACGATGCCCAGCGGCCGCTCTCCGTAGAGGCTACTAACCGCCTCGAGCGCCGCCTCCACGCCCGCCGGGTTGTGCGCGCCGTCCACGACGACCGGCACGCCCCCCACGTCGAACGTTTCGAATCGCCCGGGCAACGCTCCCGGAATGCCCCGCACCACCCGCTCCCGCTCCGCCGCGGTGAGCGTCCGGTCAAGCAACACCTCCGCTGAGCGCAACCCCAGCCGCACATCCCTGGCCACGTAGGGAGGCAGGTCAGCGTGCAGGGATGATCCGGCGCCCGCCTCGATGAGGCGGGCGTCGAGCTCCTTGCACCTCTGGCAGGCGATCTCGACCACGCGCGGGTCGTCCGTGCCGAGGATCAATACGGCGCCCGGGGCGAGGCTGGCGAGCTTCTCGCGTGATATCTCCTCCACCGTCTCTCCCAGATACCCGGTGTGGTCGAGGCCGACGTTGGTGAGGACTACGGCTTCGGGCGCCGCCGCCGTGGTCGCGTCGTGCCGCGCCCCGAGGCCGGCCTCGAGGAGGCTCCAGGAGAGCCCTTCTTCGGCGAAGAGCTCCAGCGCCCCGGCGGTCAGGAGTTCGAACTGCGAGGCGGGCACACCGTTGGCATCGGCGACCGCCAGGGCCTTGCCTATCGCGGCTGCGAACCGCTCCTCGGAGACGTATGTTCCGCGGAGCATCACCCGCTCGGTGTAAGAGAGAACGTGCGGCGAGAGGTAGGCGCCCGAGGGGGATCCGGCGACCTCGAGCGCCGCGGCTAGAGAGACGGCGGTTGTGCCCTTGCCGTTGGTGCCCACGACCTGGACGATTCTCAGCGAGCTCTGGGGATCACCGAGCAACTTCAGCAGAGCCGTTATCCGCTGCAGGCCAAGGGTGATGTGGCGCCGCCGGTCTAGCTCGTTGCAGACCTCGACGAAAGAGCGTCGGTCGTTGGAGGGGCGCGCTCTAGAGATACTCGTCCAGGCGTCGGTTCAGGGTCTCCAGTACGCGCGTGTTCGCGGAGAGCTTCTCCCGCTCGCCGGAGACCACCTCCGCAGGGGCCCTCTCTACGAACTTCTCGTTCGAGAGCTTGCCGCGGGAGCGGGCGACCTCGCCCTCCACCCGTGAGATCTCCTTCTGGAGGCGTTTGATCTCCCCGCGCCTGAGCTCCTCGGTGAGCGATATCTCGACTACCGCGTCCCCCGCGAGCAACGTCGCCTTCGCTGATCCATCCATCGACCCGACGGGCCTGACCCCCGCCAGCGCAGAGAAGACCTCGAGGTCCACCTCGCCCGAGACGCGCCCCTCGAGCCTCCCTTCGACCCTCGACTCGGCCCGGAACGACCTCACGGCAGAGACGGCCCGCTTGGTACGCTCGAGCAGCTCTTCGGCCTCTTCGTCGTGTAGCGAGGTATCGGGCTCGGGGAAGCCCTGACGCACGAGCAGCTCGTCTGCGCCGAGGACGCGGGCCATCTCCTCGGTTGCGAAGGGCATAACGGGGTGCAGAAGCTTCAGGATGCTCGAGAAGACCTCGCGCAGGACGTGCGGCGTCGCCGGAGAGGGCGCCGCCTTCGCAATCTCGATATACCAGTCCGCGAACTGGTTCCAGGCGAAGCTGTAGATCACGCGCATCGCCTCGGAGAACTCGCACTCTTCCAAGAGCCTGTCGTACTCGCGGACGGTCCGGTTGAGCTCAGAGAGGATCCAGCGGTCCGACGTCGAGGCCTCGCGCACCTCCTCGACGTGGGTGTAGGCGAGGACGAAGCGCATGGCGTTCCACAGCTTGGTCACAAAGCTGCGGCCCAGATCGGCCCGCTCGTAGGAGTAGGCGAAGTCCTGTGTCGAGGACTGGTAGAGTAGTCCGAAGCGCACGGCGTCAGCTCCGTACTCGTCGAAGAGATCCAGGGGGTCTATGGTGTTGCCCTTGGACTTGCTCATTTTCGTGCCGTCCTCGGCGAGCACGATGGAGTGGACGTTCACCTTCTCGAAAGGAACGTCGCCGCGGAAACGGAGGCCCATCATGATCATACGCGCAACCCAGAGATACATGATCTCTCGCGCCGTAGAGAGCAGGCTCGTCGGGTAGAAGTACGCGAGGTCTTCTGTCTCCACGGGCCACCCCAGAGTGGCGAACGGCCAGAGGGCCGAGGAGAACCAGGTGTCGAGCACGTCGGGGTCCTGCTCGTAGCCCTCGCCGGGCGACTCCTTGGAGGCGACGACTTCGCCCTCGGGAGAGTACCAGACCGGGATGCGGTGGCCCCACCACAGCTGCCTGGAGACGTTCCAGTCGTGGAGGTTCTCGAGCCAGCGGATCGTCTCGCGGCGCCAGGAGTCGGGGTAGACGGTGATCTCCTTTCGCTCCAGCGCCTTTATGGCGGGCTCGGCGAGTTCGCGCATCGAGACCCACCACTGCTCGGTGAGCCAGGGCTCGATGACGGTCCCGCACCGGTCGCAATGCCCGACACGGAAGCGGTAGTCCCTGACGGGGCCGAGCATACCCATCTCGCCAAGCCGCTCGACGACCGCCGCCCTGGCCTCCTCGCGCTTCATCCCCTCGAAGGGTCCGCCGTTCGCGTTTATCGAGCCGTCGGGGTTGAGAACGTTCACGGGCTCCAGACGGAGCCTGTTCGCGATCTCGAAGTCGTTGGGGTCGTGCGCCGGGGTAACCTTCAGGACGCCGGTACCGAACTGGGGATCCACGTACTCGTCGACGAAGACCTCTATCTCCCGCTCTACGAACGGGACCATGACCTTGCGTCCGACGAGGTCGGTGTAGCGCTCATCGTCCGGGTTGACGACGAGGGCGACGTCACCGAGCATAGTCTCGGGGCGAGTGGAGAAGACCTGCGCGTACTCGTTGCCGTCCGGAGCTGGCCCCTTTCCATCCACGAAGGGGTAGCGCAGACCATAGAGCTTGCCGTTCGTCTCCTCGTAGTTCACCTCGAGGTCGGATATCGCCGAGCGGTCGCGCGGACACCAGTTGGTGATGCGGCGGCCCCGGTAGATGAGGCCCTGCTCGTAGAGCTTGACGAAGGCCATCAGGACCGAGTCTATGTAGTGGTCGTCCATGGTGTAGCGCAGGCGCCGCCAGTCCACGGAGGCTCCGAGGCGCTTGAGCTGACCGAGTATCTGCGAGCGCGCCTCCTCGGCGAAGACGCGGCAGCGCTCGACGAACTCCTCGCGGCCGAGGTCCCAGCGGGTCTTCCCCTCCTCGCGCACGAGCTTGCGCTCTACGACATTCTGGAGCGCGATGGAGGCGTGGTCCACGCCGGGCAGCCACAAGGCCTCGTAGCCCTTCATGCGGGCCCGTCGGGTGAGGGTGTCCTGGATCGCGCCGTTCAGTGCGTGGCCCATATGCAGCGCCCCGGTCACGTTGGGCGGCGGGAGCACTATGCAGTAGGGATCTTCGTCGTGACTCGGGTCGGCTTCGAAGGCGCCCAGGCGCTCCCACTCGGCGTAGATGCGACCCTCGACGGCGCGGTGGTCGTAGGTTTTGGGTAGCTCGGCCGCGTTCAAAGTCTTACTTCAAGCGGTCTCTTCTTCGTCGTAGGAGTACTTGGAGGAGCCGGTCACGAGGGAGGGTTGGACACCTTCCCTGACCGTGTCGGCGTCTACCACGCACCCCTTCACGTCCGAGCGGCTCGGCAGCTCGTACATCGTCGGCAAGAGCGCCGTCTCCAGGATGCTCCTGAGACCTCTGGCCCCTGTGCCTCGCTCCAGCGCCAGCTCGGCGATAGCGCCCAGAGCCTCGTCGGTGAAGGAGAGGTCCACCTTGTCGTAGCGGAAGAACTGCCGGTACTGACGCACCAGCGCGTTCTTCGGCTCGGTGAGGATGCGCACCAGGTCCTCTTGCTCGAGGCTGCGCAGAGTGGAGATCACAGGCAGACGACCGACGAACTCGGGGATGAGCCCGTACCTGAGGAGGTCTTCGGGCTGGACGTGCTGCAGGATAATGTCCGCCTCCTCCTTCAGGCGCGAGTCGAGGTCGCTCCCGAACCCGATGCTCTTCTTACCGATGCGCTGGCGGATAATCTCCTCGAGGCCCCCGAAGGCCCCGCCGCAGACGAACAGGATGTTCTTCGTGTCTATCTGTAGGAAGTCCTGGTGCGGGTGCTTGCGCCCCCCCTGGGGCGGGACCGAGGCTACCGTGCCCTCCAGGATCTTCAGGAGGGCTTGCTGAACGCCCTCGCCGGAGACGTCGCGGGTTATCGAGGGGTTGTCCGACTTGCGCGCGATCTTGTCGATCTCATCTATGTAGATGATCCCCGTCTCCGCCTTCTTCACGTCGAAGTCGGCGGCCTGGATGAGCTTGAGTAGGATGTTCTCGACATCCTCTCCGACGTAACCCGCTTCGGTAAGAGCCGTGGCGTCGGCTATTGCGAAGGGGACGTTGAGGATCTTGGCGAGCGTCTGAGCGAGGAGAGTCTTTCCACTACCTGTCGGCCCTATCAGTAGTATGTTGGACTTCTGGAGCTCGGTGCCGTCGGTAGCTTCGGCGCCCATCGAGATCCGCTTGTAGTGGTTATAGACGGCTACGGCGAGGATTCTCTTCGCCTCGTCTTGGCCTATCACGTACTCGTTGAGGATGCGATTAATCTCGCGGGGCTTGGGGAGGTCGTCGTCCTTGAGGAGCTCGGGTCCCGAGAACTCCTCGTCTATGATCTCGTTGCAGAGCTCGATGCACTCGTCGCAGATATAGACGCCGGGGCCTGCAATAAGCTTCCTGACCTGGCGCTGACTCTTCCCGCAAAAAGAGCACTGCAGCTGATCCGACGGATCCCTCATGCGCCTATCTCCCTCCCCGGTTCATCGCCACTTTCCCCTAGTGGTTGGTTATGATGTTGTCGATGACGCCGTACTCGATGGCCTCCTCGGGACCCATTATGTAGTCGCGGTCGGTGTCGCGCTCGATCCGCTCGTAGGGCTGCCCGGTGTTCGCCGCGAGGATCTCGTTCAGGCGCCGCTTGGTCATGATGAGCTCCTTGGCGTGGATCTCCACGTCGGAGGCCTGACCCGCCAACCCGCCGACGCTCGGCTGGTGCAACAGAATCCGCGTATTCGGCAGCGCGTTCCTCTTGCCCTTGGCCCCAGCCGCGAGCAGGAACGCTCCCATCGAGGCCGCCATGCCCAGAGCGGTCGTCACGATGTCCGGCTTGACGAACTGCATGGTGTCGTAGATCGCCAGCCCAGCCGAGACGCTGCCGCCAGGCGAGTTTATGTACAGGTTGATGTCCTGCTCGGGGTCTTCGCTCTCGAGGTGCAGGAGCTGCGCCATTATCGCGTTCGCCACCTGATCATCGACCGGCGTCCCGAGGAAGATGATCCTGTCTTTCAGAAGCCGGGAGTAGATGTCCATAGCCCGCTCGCCGCGCGGGCTCTGCTCTATGACGTAAGGGATGACCGCTTGCGGCTGATAATCCATCAACTTTCCTCTCTCTCGTCGTTCTCATCCTGTGATGCTCCGGTCTCGACTGTGGCTTCGACCTTCGCCCCGCCGGCATCCTGCTCTTCTTCCGGCACCGGGACGGCATTCTCGACCAGGAAGTCCAGAGCCCGGGAGCGCGCGAGCTCTTCTTGCAGGAGCGCGTAGGAGCCGTTCTTGCGCATCGTCTCGACGATCTCCTGCGGGTCCCTCTCGGCGTCCTCGGCGAGGTGCTCGATCTGGTGCATCACCTCGTGCTCGTCGGCTTCGATAGCCTCGGCCGTGACTACCGCGTCGAGCGTCAGCTCCTTCTTGACGGTGTCGGCGGCGTCGGGGCGTACGCGCTCCTTGATCTCCTCTGGTGAGGCGCCAGCGAGCTGGTAGTACTGTCCGGGCTCCATGCCCTGAGCCCGCAGGCTCCGCTCGAAGCTCCCGAGCATCTCATCGACCTTCTCCTCTACCATGGCGTCCGGGACCTCGACCTCGGCTCCCTCGGCCACGGCGTCGAGCACCCGGGTTCGAAACTCTCCCTCGGCGCGCTGCCCGGCAGCCTCCTCGAGCTGCTCGCGCACCGCCGAGCGCAGCTCCTCAAGCGTCTCGAACTCGCTGGCCTCCTTGGCGAACTCGTCGTCGAGCGGCGGCAGGTCACGGGTCTTGATCTCCTTGAGGTGAACGTGGAAGAGGACCGACTGGCCGCGCAGCGGCTCCTCGGCGTAGTCCATCGGGAACGTCACGCCGAACTGCTTGCGCTCGCCGGCCTTCATCCCGACGAGGTTCTGCTCGAAGTCCGGGAGTAGCTCCCCACGCCCGACCTCGAGCATGTAGTCCTCGCCCTCGCCGCCCTCCAGCGGCTCGCCCGTGATCATCCTCTCGCCGCGGAAGTCCATGATAACGAAGTCGCCGCTCTGGACGGTCCTGTCCTCGACCGCCGCGAGCGTCGCGAACTGCCCGCGCATGTGCTCCAGCTGCTCGTCAACCTGCTCGTCGGAGACCTCGACCTCCGCCTTTGGGACCTCGATTCCCTTGTAGTCGCCGAGGGTAGCCTCCGGCCTGACCTCCACCGTGGCGGAGAACTTGAAGCCCTCCTCCTCGTCCAGGGGGTCGTCGAAGTGGATCTCCGGGTTGTCTATCGGGCGAAGATCCGTCTCGACGACCGCCTCCGAGTACCAGGTCGGGAGCCTCTCCTGGAGCGCCTCGTAGTAGATGTAGTCGCGGCCCAGGTGGTTCTCGATCACGCGGCGCGGAGCCTTGCCCGGCCTGAAGCCCGGAACCCGCACCTGCCGCCCGAGCTCGCGCACCTTCGCCTCGACCCCGGCGCGCACCGTCTCGGGCGGCACCTCCACGTCGAGGCGGACCTTGTTGTCTTCTAGCCTGGTTACGTTAGCCGTCATACGCTCCTAAACTCTTCCCGGCCGCACTGCGAGGTGCGAGAGGCGGGACTTGAACCCGCACGCCCGAAGGCACTAGATCCTAAATCTAGCGTGTCTACCATTCCACCACTCTCGCTCTCGCCAAAACCTGCCGCGATTATAACAGCCGCCATCCTCTAGCCCGCCTCCGAAACCTCCTTTACGCTAAGGGCGCACGGTCCACCGGAACATTGCTCTGAAGCGTAATTTGAGGTATTTACCTCTAACGTGCGCGGTTCCAGGAGCTTCTCCAGAGGCGCGGTGCGCCCCTCCAGGAGGCCGCTCTCTCACATCGCCGGTACGGAACCTGTTTGCTACCTGAAGTACAGCTTGGGAAAGGCTCTGTCCTTTTGCACGCAGCTTTGGTAACGGAACTC
>DASTQK010000315.1:0-9207 GCA_035761765.1 Rubrobacteraceae bacterium | reverse complement strand
CCCATCCGGACCTTCCCTCATCGTTTCCGTGATTCTTCCGCTCCACGGTTACAGGCTACCAGAATCCTCGCAGACGCGCGAGGACCGCTCTCAAGGGCATACCCGGGCAGAGATGGGACTGCAGAGCACGACGATGGTAAGGGAAGCTGGCAAAATGCGCTCGAGCAACGTAGCGCAAATCCAGCACTCAGACGCGCACCTCTGCGAACCACACGGAGTTGCCACTACATATGGAGATGAAACCTTGACTTGAGGTCTATATGTAGGGTTTACTGAGGGATGGGCATTGCTTTAGCCGGTCATACACAGGAGGGATCCGTGTCGGTGGTCACGGTCTTAAAGTGGCACAAGGCAAACAAGATATTGCCGCCTGGCTACAAGGTGGACGACGACCCCAAGGTAGCGGTCTTGCGCCGTGGGGACAACTCCGTGGTGGCCTTCTTCCCCATCTGGAGCTTCGAACCCACTCTAGCGCTCGAGGAAGCAGAAGTCGATCTCGCTCGAGAGGGGCACGTGTGGGAGCGGTAACGACGATGCGCTCGAGTGGTGGCGAATGACCGAGAACTTCGAGGCTGAAGAGCTAGCCTGGGTCGTATTACGGGTGGCAAACAGGATGCAAGCTAGGGGCTCAACGGCTCGGCTCGTTGTCCCACGCACGCCAGAGGTGGCCTACGAGGTGGGCGTGGATCTTACGGAGGACCGGTTTGTCGCGGCTGAAGAGCACCTGCTGCAGCGAGGCTACATCGCCCCGGCAGACATCAGCCTGACCAAGGCCACCTATACCATCACGCCCGTGGGCCTGAGATGGCTCGAGAGGGGCCCGGTCGCGCTGTGACTTCGGGAGCCATGAGGTAAGTACTGGTAGTGTCGGCGGACTGAGGGGGGAAGCGATGGTTCGAAAGCTGCTGAGACGCCTTGTGCGTCTTCCTGCATCCGCAAGTGCAGGCGAGCTCTTGGACGGGCCAAACCCGGCCTCGGAGCGGTGGTACGGGTCGGTAGGAGCCGAAAGTACGCTGCCCTCCGCTTGGGTGAAGCTCTCCGTATGGAGGCGAGACCAGGGAGGGTGCGTCCGGTGCGGGAGCCAAGAGAGCGTGTGGTTCGATTACGTCGTGCCTGTGTGGGAGGGCGGCGCGGTCACGCAAGAGAACATCCGGCTCATGTGCCGAGGGTGTGCAATCGCCGCGAGAAGGGGGCGTCGGTAAGGCCGACAAGGAGGGAAGTTCCTAGAGCACCACTCCCTCGAAGCCCTTAGGAGGCCGCCTTGCCGTTACAAGCTCGGGCTATCCCCGCTCGACGATCCGCTGCCAATGCGCCGCGAGCGACTCCCGGAACCCCTCGACGGCCGCGGCCTCCAGCTCGAGCCGCCCGCAGAGCTCTGCGAACCACGCCACGTCCTCGAGCGCCGGACGAAACGTCGCCCGCCATGAAGCCCGCTTTTCGCATCAACCTCGCTACCCGCTTCCTAGCGCATCTGAGATACCCAAAGACACGCAACTCAGCATGAATCCTCGCAGCGCCGTAGGTTTGGCTGCTATCCCGATGGATGCGCTCTATGCCTTCCTCCGCCTCGGCGGCGCAGAAGAAGCTATGCACTCACCCCCTCAGAGCGGGAGGAGATCTCCCGCGGGCTGGCTACCGGAGAATCTCTTCGGGCGTGGGAACAGTGCCTGTGACCAGTGTGCTCATCCATACGACGGTCTCCGCCCGCGTGCTGTCTGACGGGGTGCGGCTCCGGCCACCCTGGTATCGGAGAGGAAGGTTCGAAGGTCGCGGAACCGCAGCTCGGGCGGGCTGTTACCTGAGAGGATCAGATCTACGGGCTCCAGGTAGCCCGGCTCGCCCGGGTCCTCCTTCGTGTAGCACCGCAAGATTGCTCGCAGAACGGGCGAATGGGTCGAGAGAATGTAACGGACCGGTTTGTTTTCGGTCTTTTCCGGCAAGCTCATAGCGAAGGTTAGCTGGCGCCGGGCAACCGCCACCGGGTCCTCGCCGGGTGGGTCGGGATGCCCGACCCAGTAACCTATGCGATCTGGAGAGGTCCAGAACTCACGAAAGAAGGGATGCTCCGAGAGCGCCTCCGGGCTCACGGGGGGCGCCGAGAGCTGCCTTGCGAGGGCGTCGGCGCTGCTCACCATCTCGACCCGCTGGCCCGCCACGTAGAGGTCCGGGTTGCGGATTGCCGACTGCTCGGTGACTTCGAGGAGTTGTGCGTCGGCATCAGGGCCCAGGGCCTCGCTCATGCTCGCCCTGATCTCCTCCGCCGTCTGCCGTGTTCGGAGGGTGGGGGCGTGCATGAAGTGGACAACCTCCCCGGCGGAGAGGTTCTCGGCGAGAAGCCTTCCCCTCTCTCGGGCCTGAGCTACCCCTTCGCCTGTCAGCGGAACGTCGCCCCTGTGCGAGGCGATCTTGCCGTGCCGCACCCAGTGAACCGTTACAGCAGGCAGCGGGGGCTCCCCCTAGTCGGTTTCTATCAGGGCGAACGCGCGGGCCGGGGCGCTCTCTACCCCCGAGAACTTGTAGAAGGGGGCGAAGAACCAGACCCGAGGCGGCAGGTCTCTCAGGTTCACCAGGCCCTCGATCAGCGGTATATCCGCG
This sequence comes from Rubrobacteraceae bacterium, assembly GCA_035761765.1. Taxonomy (GTDB): domain Bacteria; phylum Actinomycetota; class Rubrobacteria; order Rubrobacterales; family Rubrobacteraceae; genus JALYGY01. The sequence goes on along the minus strand of DASTQK010000315.1, from coordinate 6,612 downwards.
CCCAGGATCGCGCCGTGCACAACGAACTGGTCCGCCGTCCAGCCGGGCCGTCGAGCCGCGGGCTCCTCGAAGAAGTCGCAGCCAACGGACTTCGGTCCTGTATCGACGATCCACGTGGCGGCCTCCTCCGTCAGGCCGGGCGACTCGCTGAAGTACCTCTCGGTCCCGATGTGCTTCTGGGCCCAGTCGGTCCTCAGCAGCAGGATGTCGCCGGGCCGAATCTCCTCGCCCGAGGCCTCCAGTCTCTGGTTCGCCTGCTCGAGGTCGGCCACGTCTATGATCTGCATCGGCTCCATGGGCGTGAGGTCGAGGATGACCGCCTCACCGATCACCCGATCCAGCGCGACCTCGTCTATGGCCTCACCGTCCTCGATCGTGTGGAGGGCGGACTCCACATGTGTGCCGGTGTGCAGACTCATCAGGTCGAGCTGCGTGGACTGCCAGTAGCCGGTGCCGTTCCTGGTACGGACCTCGAGCTGCACCCCGAGGTCCGTGGAGGGCGGCCCCTTGAAGCCGTGCGGGACTGCCGGGCTGAGGTCTACGATCGTCGCCACGAAGCCTCTCCTAGGAGTCGAGCGTCACGTAGAACTCGCGCTCGCGGCTCTCGAGGAGCGGGATCGCGGTCCCGAACCCGTATTCCTGGAAGTGGTCCGACTCCCCGTGGGCCTTGTATCCGTCCTCATCGGCGTATTGCTCGTAGAGGAAGAACAGGTTCGGGTTCTCCGGGTCGCGGTGAGCCTGATAGAACAGGTTGCCCGGCTCTTCCCGCGAGAGCGGCGTGAGCTTCCTTATCGCCTCTTCGACCTTGTCCGCCTCTCCCTCCCTGGCCGTCCACTTCGCCACGACGACATAAGCCATAATCCTCTACGCTCCTTTCTCTCCGATGGTGTTCCTCAAGATCCCGATGCCCTCTATCTCGAGCTCGACGACGTCCCCCTCGCTCAGGTAGCGGTCCGTCTCGATGCCCGCGCCGCCCTCGGCGGTCCCCGACCCGAAGACCTCGCCGGGGTAGATCGTCTGCGCCCGGGAGACGTAGGAGATCATGTCCGAAAACTTGTGGTGCATGCTCCCCGAGTTGTCCTCGCCCCAGGTCTCGCCGTTGACGCGGACGCTCATCTTCAGGTTACCAGCGTCCACCTCGTCCGCCGTGACTATGCAGGGCCCCAGAACGTTCGAGCCGTCCCAGTCTTTGGCCTTAGCCGGGCCCATCCCCACGGGGAGCTCGCGGGTCTGGGTATCGCGGGCCGAGAGGTCGTTCCAGATCGTGAACCCGAAGATGTAGCCGTCCGCCTCCTCGCGCGGGATGTCCTTGCCGACCCTCCCGATAATCGCCGCGAGCTCGAGCTCGTGGTCGAGCTTCTCGGTGTAAGGGGGATAAGGCACGGTATCCTCGGGCCCTATCACAGTGTCTGGCATCCCCCGGTAGAATGCGGGCACCTCGTACCACTCGTCCGGTATCGGCCGCCCCAGACGGCGGAAGGCGTTCTTGAGGTGCCCCTCGAAGGCGAGGAAGTCCCTCATGGAACGCGGCCTCAAGGGGGCGAGCAGCCGGGCGTTCTCCATGGGTGTTGGCGAACGGATCGGGGCACCGGCCTCGATAAAGGCGATCATGTCGCTTTCGAAACCGGCGTCCAGGACGGCGTCGCCCTCGAGGATTCCCACCCTGGGGCCTCGTCCGGCGTCGTAGGTGACCAGCTTCATGCGCCTCCCTTGTTCGCCGCCAGGTTCACTGCGTCTTCGATCTTGACGTAGCAACCGCAACGGCACAGGTTGCCGCCCATGTAGGTCCTGATCTTCTCCTGCGTTGGTTCCGGGTCCTCTTCGAGGAGGCGCTTGGCCGTGAGGATCATGCCGGGGGTGCAGTAGCCGCACTGAAAAGCCTCTGCCTCGGCGAACGCTCTCTGGACGGGGTGATCCCCGCCGAGCCCCTCAACGGTCGTGACCTCCTTCCCCTCCGCGAGCGGGGCGAGCATGATGCACGTCGAGATCGGCTCGCCGTCCACTAGCGCCGTGCACGCCCCGCAGACCCCCGCGCCGCAGGTGTAACGGACGCTCGTCAGGTCGAGCTCGCGCCTGAGAACGTCGAGGAGCATCTCGTCCGCCCTCGCCTCGACCTCGAGGGTCTCTCCGTTAACGCTGAATCGGACCTTCACCCTATCTCCTCGGTGCACCTGGGCCGTATGAAGCCTTCTCTCCTGCCTCGACTCTGCGGTGCAGCAGCTTGTAAAGCGCGATCGCCAGCAGCCCCGCACCGAGTATCCCGAGGAGCAACCCTACGGACGGCGAAGTAAGCAAAGGTCTCACGCCGGCGGACGGTCGCTGATCCGACATGACGCCCGTGGAGGCGGGCCCGGAGGTGACTTTGGCCCGGGACTCGTCTCGGGCGTCCACGGCGTCGAGGACTCGCTCTGGGGAGATCGGCAGGTCCGTCACGTGTATGCCGCGGGAGTAGAGGGCGTTGCCAATCGCGGGCGGGATCGGCGGCAGGGCGGTCTCGCCGAGACCCTGCACTTCTCCATCCTCGCGCTCGAGGAGCTCGTGCGAGAGGGTTGCGGGCATGTCGTCCATCGCGGGGAGGTTGTAGTCGGAGAGGTTGGCGTTCGTGATCTGACCGTCTGCGAACTCGTTGCTCTCGAAGAGGGCGGTTCCGAGACCCATGATCATGGACCCCTCGTTTTGGAGCTCGGCGGCGGGTCGGTTTATCACGCGGCCCGCGTAGATCGGCGCGTGGAGCTTTACGACCCGGAACTTGCCCGTCTCTTCATCAACCTCGACCTCGGCGGCGGCTGCCCCCTGGTGCCAGTGCGACGACGCGACGCCCTGGCCGGTATCGGGATCGAGCCCGCCCTCGTCCACGACTTCGCCGTAGCCGCGCTCGCCGTTCTCCTCGAGGTCGGCGACGGCCACCTCGAGCGCCCGGCCCATCATGTGCGTCGAGCGGCTGGAGGTCGTCCGGGTATCGTAGGGGACGATGTCGGTGTCAGGGTCGGGGCAACTGATCTTCTCCACATCCACCTCCAGCAGCTCGGCAGCCATGATGCGCATCGCCATCTTGGCGCCCTGGCCCATCTCGGTCGTCGCACAACGGACGGTGTAAGTCCCGCCGTCGCCAGCCTCCACCGCGATCGCCGCCCGGCTCGGGGTCTGCATGCCCTTGAGCATGACGCACAGACCCTTGTCGTTCCGGCCCTCGGACCAGGCCACGGCGTCGGCTGCGTCCCGCAGGAGCCTCTCGAAGTGGACGTCGTGCATGGTCTCGCCGGTGCAGTACTTGTCGCCGTCTCTGAGAAGGTTCTTCATCCTGAGCTCCAGCGGGTCCATCTGGAGCCTATTGGCGAGGAGGTCCATGGTGCGCTCCCTCGCCCAGGTGGACTGCATCTGGCCGTAGCCACGGAAGGCGCCGCTGGGCGGAAGGTTGGTGTAGACGGCGCGCGAGTCGACCCGGACGTTGGCGAGGCGGTACGGCCCGGGAGCGGCGAAGCCCATCTTCTGGGCGACGCCGGGTCCGCAATCGGCGTAGGCCCCGGTGTTGGCCCAGCACTCCGTCTCGCTGGCGACGAGCGTCCCGTCGCTTCGAGCACCGAGCTTCACCCGCACCGTGGCCGGGTGGCGGTTGAGCGTCATCCACAGCTCGTCGCGCTCGAGCACGACCTTGACCGGCCTCTTCGCCTTGCGAGAGAGGCACGCGGCTATCGCCTCCGTCCTAACGAAGGTCTTCGCCCCGAACGAGCCTCCCATGGGGGGTGATATCACCCTGACGCTCTCCTCGTCTATGCCGAAGAGCCCGGCGAGGTCCGAGCGCATGTTGAACGGGGTCTGCGTGCCGGTGATAACCTCCAGCCGCTCCTCCTCCCAGCGAGCGAGCGCGGCGTGGGGTTCCATCGGGGCGTGCTGCGCGCCGGCGGTGTGGTAGGTTTCCTCGACCACAACGTCGGCCTCCCGAAACCCGGCCTCGACGTCGCCGTGCCGAAGCCGGAAGAGGTGGCAGATGTTCGTCGCCGCCTGCGGCCGAATGCCGAAGTACGCGGCGTCGTTTTTCGAGATGTTTATCGTCTCGTGGACCAGCACCGCCCCATCCGAGGCGGCCCTCACCTCATCGAAGACGGCGGGAAGCTCCTCGTAATCCGCGTCTATGAGCCCCACCGCCTCATCTGCCTCCTCGGGCGTCTCGGCGGCGACGGCCGCGACCACGTCGCCCGCGTAGCGCACCCGCTCCCGAGGCAAGACCTCCTGGTCCTTTATCTGTGGCCCGTAGCCGCCGAGATCCCGGAGATCCTCAGGCAGGAGCACGACGACACCCTCCGGGACCGCCGAGGCGTCCAACCGTACTACTCGGGCGTGGGCCACGGGCGAGCGCAGGAGGCGGGCGTGAAGCATCCTATCCATTGCCACGTCCTGGGAGTAGCGGACGGCTCCGGTAACGCGGGGATCAGGCACGGTCCAGATCCTCCAGAGCGCGTCTGACCTCCACCGCGGTGACGCGGCGACGGTAACGAGCCGAGCCACGCGAGTCGGAGAGCGGCTCTATCCTTTCGGCGTAGCGGCGGCCGATATCCGTGGTGACCTCGCCGGTCAGGCGCTCACCCCGCGCCAGGTCGCAGATGTCCGGGAAGTATTGCGGTCGTCCGGCGACCGCGCCGACCACGACCCGTAGCCCGCCATCCTCGCGGGCCGCCGCAACGGAGACGCATGGTCGGTCCTCGCTCGAGCGTGAGCGGAACTTCCGGTAGACGGAGCTTCCCTTGCGGCGCGGTATCCGAAGCTCGGTGACGAGCTCGTCCACTGCGAGCGCGGTCTCGTAGTGGTCGAGGACGAACTCCTCCATCGGTATCTCGCGCTCGCCTCTCACGCTCCGCGCGACGACCCGCGCCTCGAGGGCCGCGAGCATCGAGGGGGGATCCGAAGCGTAGTCCGCGTCGGCGACGACCCCGCCCACGGTCGCCTGGTTCCTGACGCGCGGGCTGGCGACCACGGAGAAGGTGAAGGCCAGCGACGGCCAGCTCTCAGCGACGACGGGCGAGCGCTCCACGGCCCGGTGGGTGGTCATCGCCCCGAGCCGGAGCATTCCGTCATCGAGCTCGATATAGTCGAGGTCAGGGACGCTGCGGAGGGCGACGAGCATCGTGGGGACGAAGAGCTTCTGGTTCATGACGATCCCGAGAAAGGAGCCGCCCGCGACGACCGTCGCCTCCTCCCCGTGCTCGGCGCGCAGGGAGAGGGCCTCCTCCAGCGAGCGCGGCTCGTGCCATTCAGGGGCGATCATTGCCATGCCTACATCGTCGTGACGGGCCGGGACTGGAGGAGGTAGATATCCTCGCCGACCATCGCCCACTCGATGTCCTGCGCGACGCCATGAAGCTCCTCTAGCCGCGTGCCGAGGTCGCCGAGCCTCCGGAGCTCCTCCTCGGTAAGGACACGCTCGTCCACGATCTTCTCGCGCTTGACCATACCCTTGCGGTCGAGGGCGTAGTGGTCCGGGGTCACCTCTCCGGAGACGACCTGCTCCCCCACGCCCCTGACGGCCTCGACTACCATCCGGTCGCGGCGGCGCCTGACGGGGTCCACGGTGAAGATCACGCCCGATTTCTCGGGGTCGACCATCTTCTGGATGACGACGGCCATCCGCACATCTTCGAGGGAGCCTTTCTGCGAACGGTAGAAGAGCGCGCGCTCGGAGAAGAAAGAGGCCCAGCAGTCGACGACCCTCCTGCAGGCTTCCTCGGCGCCCTCGACGAAGAGATAACTCTCCTGCTGCCCGGCATAGCTCGCCGCCTCGGAGTCCTCCGCGACGGCCGAGGAACGAACGGCGACCTTCCTGCCACCTGCACGTTTGTACGTCGCCGTACGCCGCGGTCCCACCAGGTTCTCGTAGGCGGCCGTTATCTCCTCTTCGGGAGGTTCGGTAGCCGCGACGAGTTCCTGACACTCTCTCGCCGAGTGGGAGGCCGCGAGCTCCAGCATCCTTTCGACGTCGATTGAATCCTGAAGGACGTAGGAGGGGACCACGAAGCCCGGGGGCACCGGGAGTCCCTCGGCAGTCATGCGGGCCAGGCTGGCCCCCTTGCCGCCGGCCACCGTCACGTCCTGGCAGGCGTCCTCCGTGAACCAGACGACGGCGCTCCTCTGCCCGCTATCCAAGGTGAACTTTCCCCGTTCGGTCATGTGCCGGCGCCTCTCCCCCGCTACCATCAATCGTCAAGGACGGCGACGGCCCGGACGGGGGCCCCCGTGGTCCCGACCCACTTGATGGGCAGCACGGAGAGTTTGAAGCCGAAAGGGGGAAGCTGGTCGAGGTTCGTCAGGTTCTCCAGGTGCCAGTAGTCCTCCTCCCACATCACGCGGTGGGCCTCCCAGAACTGCTCGCGCTCGAACATCGCCCACACCGGCGGGTCGAAGGTCACGGCGTCTATACCCATCATGCGCACGCCCTTGGAGATCAGGTGCAGCGTGGCCTCCCGGGTCATGCCGCAGTGGTCTCGGAGGTACCGTTCGGCGTCGTCGTTGTAGGCCGAGGCTCCGGTCTGGATCAGGACGATGTCCTTCTCCTTGAGCTCGTAGCCGATCTTGTCGAGCGCCTCGTCTATCTCGGCGGCCGAGATGCCCGCCCCGTAG
>DASTQK010000314.1:0-3704 GCA_035761765.1 Rubrobacteraceae bacterium | reverse complement strand
GCCCTCTCCAGGACGTAGCGGACCTTGCGGCGCACGATCGGGATCTCCAGCGTGCTCATGCTGTACGCCGAGAAGGTGTAGAGGCCGAGGAATCGACGCTCGCCCGTGACCTTGCCGGCAGCGTCGAACCTCTTGACGCCGACGTAGTCCATGTAGGAGGGCCGGTGTATGGTGGAGCGCGAGTTCGCCTTGGTGAGGTTGAGGAGGTGGGTCGCGTGCGCGAGCCTGCGCACCTCCGGCGGCAGCTTGGCGAAGCTCTGCGAGATGGGTTCCCTGCTCGTCTCCCGCAGGATGCCGAGGCCCGTGCCCGGCACGCTCCTCAGGAGGTCCTCCTCGTTCTCGGTCAGCAGCTTGTACTCGCGGTAGCCCAGGAAGGTGAAGTTGTCGTCGGCGATCCACTTCAGGAAGGCCTTCGACTCTTCGAGGGCCTCCTCGTCGATGGGCGATGGGGGCCCCTCTTCGAGCTCGGCGACGATGTCCTCGACCGTGCTGCGCATCTCCTGCCAGTCCTCGACGGCCGCGCGCACCTGCCCGAGGACGCTCTCTATGCACTCGTGGAGCGCTTCGAGTACCTCTGTCTCCGTCTGCCGGTCCACCTCGACGTGGATGATAGACTCGGAGATGCCGTCCTCGGCGTCCGGGTCGAGAATCTCGGCTAGCTTGCCCTCCCCGTCGCGCCTGACCTTCATTATCGGGTGGAGCATCAGGTGGATGGCGTAGCCCTGGCGGTTGACCCCCATCCGCGTGGAGTCGACGAGGAAGGGCATGTCGTCGGTGACTATTTCGAGCACGGTGTGGGTGGATTGCCAGCCGTGCTCCTCGAAGTGCGGGTTGTACACCCGGACCTTGGACGTACCCGGCGCCCGCTCGTGGGCGAAGGTCCAGTGGGCCACCGCAGCCCCGTAGACGTCGATCGGGGATCTATCCGCCAGGTCCTCATCAGGAATCCAGGCGTAGTACTGACGCACGAACTCCTCGACCTGCGGCGCCCACTCTTCGGGCATCTGCTCCCGGACGCGTTCTACGACCTTGTCGAGAAGCTCGTCCTTGACCAACACAGCGCACGCTCCTCCGTCGCTTCCCTGCCCCACAATGTTAACCAATGACACCGTCCGGTGCGCCCTTTGAGAGTTCGGTTTCTCGCGCGCGGCGACGCGGCGGGCGTGATACCTTTCGGTATCGCGAAAGAGGGGGTTCGGGTGCCGGTAAAGACGAGCGATTACACCCTCGGGGTCGAGGAGGAATACCAGATCATAGACCCCGAGACGCGCGCCCTCTGCCCGCGGGCAGGCGACGTGCTGCGTCGCGCGCGGCAAGCTCTGGGAGAGGATCGGGTCGTGCCCGAGCTCCGCGCGTCGCAGCTCGAGGTCCTGACCCCCGTCTGCCGCACGCTCCCGGAGGTGCGCGCGCAGCTCTTGCGGCTGCGGAAGGGGGTGACCCGGGCTGCAGAAGAAGAGGGCCTGCGCGTCGCCGCCGCGAGCACCCACCCGTTCTCGCACTGGCGCGAGCAGCCCTTTACCGCCGGAGACCGCTACAAGAAGATCCTCGAGCGCGAGCGCCGGATGGTCGAGGAGCAGGTCGTCTTCGGCTTCCACGTCCACGTGGGCCTGGGCGACCGCGAGGCCGCACTACAGGTCATGAACCACGCGCGCATCTGGCTCGCGCCGCTGCTCGCGCTCTCTGCCAACTCCCCCTACTGGCTCGGCGAGGACACCGGCTTCGCCAGCTACCGCACCCAGATCTGGGGCACCCTCCCGACCGCCGGGCCGCCAGGCTACTTCTCCTCGCTCGCCGAGCACGACGCCCTGGTAGAGAAGCTGGTCGCGGCCGGTGGCGCGATGGAGGCGAGCCAGATCTACTGGGACATGAGGCTACCGCAGGAGCTGGAGACCGTCGAGATCCGGGTCTCAGACGTCTGCACCAGCGTGGACGAGGCCGTGATGCTCGCCGGCCTCTGCCGCGCTCTGGTGCGTACCTCTCAAGAGAGAGCTCGAGCGGGGAAGCCGCATCCGGAAGCGCGGCCCGAGATCCTGCGCGCAGCGCACTGGATCGCCTCTCGATACGGCCTCGGAGCTAAACTCGTGGACGTCGAAGCCGGACGAGCCGCCCCGGCGCCAGAGGTTATCCAGAAGCTGCTCCTCTTCGTGCGCCCGGTCCTCGAGGAACACGATGACTGGGAGGAGGTTTCGTATCTCGTGGACGAGACGTCAAGGCGGGGCACCGGTGCAACGAGTCAGCGCCGCGCTTACGAACGTAGGGGAAACCTCGAAGACGTCGTAGACGCACTGATCGAGGAGACGGGTAGAACCTAGGCACGTCTCGCCCGCGGTAACGCTATCCGCGATCTCCGCCTGCCGACCACAGCATCGCTATCGAAGGACGCTAATATTAGGGGGCAAATCCAGACGGATCGGGAGGCCCCATGAACTTCGAACTCGGTACCGAGCATCAGGAGATCAAGGCGCGGGCCGCGGAGTTCGCGGATCGGGAGGTGGCTCCGTACGCGGCCCAGCTGGACCGGGATGACAGAGTCCCCTTCGAGACGCTGGAGAAGCTCTCGGAGATGGGCTTCATGGGGCTTTGCGTGCCCGAGGAGTACGGTGGGGCAGGCTCGGACTTCCTCTCCTACTGCCTCTTGATCGAGGAGATCAGCCGGGCAGATGCCGGCATCGGCGTGACGCTCGCCGTGCACACGAGCGCGGGGACGCTCCCGATAGTGATGTGCGGGAGCGAGGACCAGAAGGCGCGGTGGGTGCCGGACCTGGCGCGGGGAACGAGGATAGGGTCCTTCGCCCTCACCGAGCCGGAGGCAGGCTCCGACGCAGCCGCGATTCAGGCGACCGCCGGGAGGGTTGACGGTGGCTACAGGCTCTCGGGCCACAAGCAGTGGCTCACGAACGGCCGCATAGCAGGCGCCGCGATAGTCTTCGCCCGCGCCCCGGAGGGCGTAACGGCTTTTATCGTGCCCACGGACGCCGAGGGCGTCTCCTTCGGCAAGCATGCCAGGAAGATGGGCGTCATCTCCGCCACGACCGACGACATGCACCTCGAGAACGTCTTCGTCCCCGAGGAGGACCGGCTTGGCGAGGAGGGCAACGGGCTCTCGGTAGCGCTCGGTACGCTCGACTTCGGGAGGATCGGGATCGCCGCTCAGGCCCTCGGCATCGCCGAAGCCGCCTTCCGCTACGCCTCGAACTACGCGGCCGAGAGGACGACCTTCGGCAAGCCGATAGCCGAGCATCAGGCTATCGCGTTCAAGCTGGCGGACATGCAGACGAAGATAAGGGCCGCCCGCCTCCTCGTCCACGAGGCGGCCTGGATGAAGGACCGCGGGATGCGTATCACAGAGGCCGGGGCGAGGGCGAAGCTCTACGCCTCGCAGGTAGCCAACGAGGTCACCTACGAGGCGGTCCAGGTTCTTGGCGGGTACGGGTACATGAAGGACCATCCGGTCGAGCGCTACTACCGCGACGCGCGGGTGACGGAGATCTACGAGGGCACGAGCGAGATACAGCGGCTCGTGATATCGCGCGGCATACTGAAGGAGATGACGGGAGCTACCGGCGGCGTCGAGGGCTCGCGGCCCGTCGTCGGTTGAGCAGGGTCTCACGCCGGTCCCTCCTCGCCGTGGCCCCGAGTTCGGCGATCTGGCTCGCGATGGCCGTCGACTGGTTCCGCGGCGTGCGGAGTGTTTCCGTTCTGCG
>DASTQK010000313.1:0-3268 GCA_035761765.1 Rubrobacteraceae bacterium | reverse complement strand
GTACGATCTCGCGGGCCTTGTTTTCGATGGCCTCGACCAGCTCCTGCGGGGAGTACACGAAGATGTCCGTCCCGAGGCTCAACAGGCGTGAAGCGTAATAATCGATCTCCGAGCGCGGGATTTCCACCTCGATGACGTCGTCCTCCTCGGGCGTGATCCTGCCGAAGAGGGACGTGAGCTCGAAGCTCTTCCTCCCCCGCTCGGTGACCCGGGCTCTCACCCGGAGCCGCTCGCTGAACGCCTCCCGCGCAGTGCTCATCCAGTCCCGGACGGAGAGCTCCTGTGGTGGCTCGAAGCCCTCGACCCTCGCAGCCGAGAGGAAGCGGTCCGTCCTCATCGGGACATTCGTCCCTCTCTTGTGGTCGAAGCAGGCGCAGTACCAGTACCCCTCCGAGGCGTACAGGCCGTACGGGAAGATTACCCGCTCGGTGCGCCCCGACCCGATCGAGTCGTAGGTAACCTTCAGGTGCGCCCCGTCGAGCGCTGCCGAGAGCAGCTCGCCGAGGAGCGGGGCCTCGTAATCGCGCGCCGGCCCGGCCACGAAGACGTGTCTCCTCAGCCTATCGAGCTCCGCCACGACCTCCCTGGGCAGGGCGGCTCTCAGCTTGGTCACCGCCGAGAGGCCCTGGGTCGAGAAGGGGTGCACCGGGTACCGGAGCAGGGCCTCGTAGGAGGCGATCAAGGCGAGCGCCTCGTCCACAGTCAGAGAGGGCGAGAGCCTCCTGCCGCCGCGAGGCAACGAGTAGCCGCCCCCGGGACCCGGCGTGGAGCGCAAAGGCACTCCCATCCCCGAAAGCGCTCCGAGGTCCCTGAGCATCGTGCGCCTCGACACCCCGAACTCCTCTGCCAGCTCCGCCGCGGTGAAGCGCGGTTTGGTTTGGACCCTTATGAGCAACTCAAGCAACCTCGCGGTGCGTGACAATTCTTTCCTCCGAACCTCCAAGGTCGGTGACGCTTGCTGTCACCATTATGGATTAGATTCTGTCTAACCGCACCGGTAGAGCGGCGGAACAGAGAGGAGAAGCTGATGAGTAACCCAATAGTGCACGTTGAGGTCGTCGGCGAGGACAGCGAGGCTCTCCAGAGCTTCTATAGGGACGCGTTTGAGTGGCAGATGCTGCCATCGGGCCCGGGCTACGCGATGGCACACCCCGGCGTAGAGGGCGGCATCAACGGCGGCATTGGCGCGTCCCCGGAAGGAGGCCAGGGCCACGTCACCTTCTACGTAGAGGTCGGGGACCTCGAGGCGACTCTCGGCAAGATCGAGGACCTCGGTGGGAGCAGGTTGGTAGGGCCTATGGACGTGCCGGACGGCCCGCGCATCGCGATGTTCGCCGACCCTGAGGGCCATCTTGTGGGCCTCATCGAGGCCGGATCTCGACGTAGCTGAGGCAAGGGGCATAACGGAAAGAGGTTGATTCAATACTGTGCATAGTATCAACTGCGGAGAAGGAGGTCACGTTGAGCAGGACTCTCGAGTTGGGCAGGTACGTCATCGAGCGTGACCAAGAGCAGCAGCTGCTCGCGAAGCGCGAGGCGATGGTCAAGGCGGCGAAGGAGAACTTTGCGGGACTGATTGACGTAATGCTCGCCAAGCTCGACGACGGCTCGTACGTCGACGCTTGGATCTGGGAGGACCGGACCTTCTGCGAGGCAGCGATGGCGCAGGTCGAAACCGTTCCGGCCGTCGTGGACTGGCTGCAGCACATCGGCGAAGACGTCAGCATGGAGTTCGGGACGGTCGTCGACGCCGACCAGCGCTGACGGCTCGACCATCGATTACGCGAACGCTTGCACACCCGCCGCCCGCGCTCCGCACTGCAGAGGTGTGCCTTAGCTTGCCTTTTTTCTTCCAGAGGACAAGCGGAAGCTGCTTCCTGGTTTCAAGATAGCCGTAGTGCGTCGTTGAATGCCAGATCAGGCCGCCTTTTTGACCGCCGGATAGCGCCTGGCCGGTCCAGAGAGGCTGCCTTTCGGACGTCCGGGGGACCTGCCACGAGGTTTCGGCGCCCTCGCCGGCGTGCCCAATGAGGGCAGGAGTGAAACGAAATTCCGCAGGACCCTCGTCGGCGTCAGCGACCCCGCGGGCAAGGGACGCTCCCACGGTAGCCTGCGGTCGGCGACGATGCAGCGGGCGAGCAAAGGCTGCGCGTAGGCGGCAAGAACCAGCCACGTCCAGCGATCGGCTTGTTCGGGATGGCGCACCCTCGGCGTGTTCCACCCGAGCGATCCCTTCAAGAACTTCACGAAGTGCTCGACGTCGAAGCGGCGGCAGTAAGCCCTCCACAGGAGATCGAGGTCCGGCTCCCCGGGTCCATGCCACCACAGCCAGAGGGCCTTCGGTTTGCGGCGCCTCTCTCCTCTGGGCAACCGCTCGACCTCCACCAGCACGACGGTGCCCTTCACCACGGCGGCGCTCTCGACCCCGTAGCGTTGGGCGGCCCTCCTAGTCTTCGGGAGCAACCCCCACCACGCCCGGACGCGCACGTCGCCGTAGTCCGGGTTCCGGGCAAGGTGCTCGGCGGTCGGCCGGTGCCAGGACGAAGGATCTTTACACGCGAACTTCGCCCCATGCTGGAAAGGTCTGCCGACAGGGCGTTTCTGTGGGATCTCGGGCTCCGCGTAGAAGGTGCGACCGGAGTGGAGCCTCACCAGTATTTGGGCGTGGCATCCTCCCAAGCTCCACTGCAGACGCACGGGATCGTAACCGGCATCGAAGACGAACAGGGGCGCTGCGAGCCGGCCCGGCAGCCGACCGATGAGGTCGCGGACCTGTTCGGCAGCCGCTTCGTTGACATCCTCCTCGGGGCGGATGCGCCGTGCGTCCACCAGCGCTACCCAAGAGTCGCGCTCGAAGCTCAGTTCGGCCACGAGCTGGTAAGCCCACCCGGCAACGATGGGCTGGCCCGCCGAGTGGCGAGACGGGTGGTAGAGGTAGCCGCGTCCGGGGCTGCTCTCGGCGTCGCAACGCGGCCAGGGCGAGACGGCCACGGCATAAACCGGCGTTGCGCTGCCATCTGGATGGTGGCGCGGCAGCAGTCCTGCGAGCGCTTCAGGGTCGATCCGACCTTTGCTGAGCGCCGCGTAGTGGCTGCACCAGCCCCTGCGATGCGCCGCCGCGAGGCTCAGGTGGGGAAGCGAATAGACTGGGCCGGACGTAAGGACCGCGTCGGTGAGCTCGAAGAGGGCATCGGCGCGCCTCCCGCAGCTCGCGTGGAGTCGTTCGCGAAAAGCCCGCAGCCTCTCACCGGACTCCGTAGATCCGCTC